>JAKZYK010000343.1:0-7093 GCA_047514485.1 Gammaproteobacteria bacterium | reverse complement strand
TCGAGATCGACGGCGAGAGCCTGCAGTACGAGAAGACACTGACGGGCTCGAACATGGGCTCGAACCGGTTCCGCGTCGACATGCCGCGCTACGTCGACTTCTACCTCGCCGGCAAGCTGCACCTCGACGAGATGATCACCCAGCGCATTCGCCTCGATCAGATCAACGAGGCGTTCGACGAAATGAAGAAGGGTGAGGTCGCGCGCAGTGTCGTCGTGTTCGACTGAGCGCGAAGGGCAGGCGGGGCCGGCACGGTGCATTGCCGAATCGTCGCCCGCTGCTATACCCGATATCCGGGAGGATCGACGATGACCGGGAGCACTTGGGTGAGGGCAGGGTCTGTCGACGCCCTCGAGGACAAGGGCCGGCTGGTGTTTCGCAAGGCGGGGCGTCAGATCGCGCTGTTCGACACGCCGCACGGCGTACTCGCCTGCAACAACCGGTGCCCGCACGAGGGCTACCCGTTACGCGAAGGCAACCTCGACGACCGCTGCATCATCACGTGCAACTGGCACAACTGGAAGTTCGACCTGCGAAGCGGACGGAACCTGTACGGCGGCGAGGGATTGCGCACCTACCCGGTCGAGATCCGCGATGGAGAGGTATGGATCGACCTCGCGGACCCGCCCCTCGCCGAGCGCCGCGCCGAGGTCCTCGCGAGCCTGGGCGAGGCCAGGGAGGACAACGCCTACGATCGCATGGCGCGCGAGATCGCGCGCCTGCACCGGCTGGGGGCCGATCCCCTCGATGCGCTGCGCGACGCCATCCACTGGTCTCACGAGCGCATGGAGTTCGGCTGGACCCATGCCTACGCGGGAGCCGCGGACTGGCTCAAGCTCTACCACGAGAACGAAGGCGACGACGAGACCCGCCTCGCGTGCGTGCTGGAGGGCGTTGCGCACATCGCCGATGACGTGCTGCGCAAGCCGCGCCATCCGTTCCCGGATGCCACTCGGCCCTGGGACGAAGATGCGTTCGTCGCCGCGGTCGAGCGCGAGCACGAAGGCGCCGCCGTGGCGATGCTGCGGGGTGGCCTTGCGGCAGGGCTCGGGTTCGCGGATTTCGAGCGGGGCTTGAGCCGCGCCGCGCTCGCCCACTACAGCGACTTCGGCCATTCGTTGATCTACGTGACCAAGGCGGGCCGCCTCATCGAGCGCCTCGGCCCCGGCGTCGCCGAGCCGCTCCTCATCTCGCTCGCGCGCGGGATGGCGTTCGCGACCCGCGAGGATCTGATTCCCGAGTTCCGCGGTTACGCCAAGGCCCTCGCCCGGTGGGGCAGGGCGAAGAACGGCGCCGATCCGGCGCCCGCCGACTGGCGCGGGCTCGGCATCGACAAGGCGCTCGCGTGCGCCGTCTCGTCCAGCGCGGCACCGCCGATGCGCCTCTTCCACGCCCTGCTCGGCGCGAATGCCTGCAATCTCCTCACCTTCGATGCCGAGCATCAGGACCGGATCCGGGTCTCGGTCGACGACAACATCGGCTGGCTCTCCTTCACCCACGGAATCACCTTCGCGAACGCAGTCCGCGAGCAGTGCACCAGATTCCCCGAGCTGTGGCCGCCCGCCCTGCTGCAAATGGCCTGCTTCAGCGGCCGCAACGCGCCCTATACCCGTGTCGGAGTGGAGAGCGAGTCATGGCAGGTCGAGGATACCGATGCCTTTCTCGAGAGCGCGGCCGAAGGGCTCTACGACCACGGCGCAGGCGAATTCATCGTGTCGGTGCATCTGTTGAAGACGATGCTGGCGGCGCGAGAGGAGTTGCGCGCGGATCCTCCGACCGAGGTCGCCGATTTGCTCGCGGCCGGACTCAACCGCTTCCTGCACGCACGCCTGAAGCGCAGGCAAGTCCGGCGCAGCGTGTACCAGGCGATGAAGTTCGTGGCCTACGACGGCTGACGGTGGTCCGTTGGCCTCAAGATTCGGGGCTCACGACGCCTGGAATCCATCAACCACCGGACCCGTCGGTGTTTCCGGCACGCCTGAAGCGCGCGCACCCGCGCGCATACCGACGAGCCGGGCTTCCCGGCTTGCCGGCTTGCCGGCTCAAGCTCCCGTCTATGACGACCGCGGCGGCGCCGTACTTGCTTCCTGGATTCGGGGACGCGCAAATATGAGCGACAAGGCGCCCGCGACGAACAGGCCGCATACGATGAGAAAGGCGGTGCCGTAACCGCCGGAGATGTCGTACGAAGCGCCGGCGATGAGCGGGCCGAGGCCGAACGAGACGACGGTGCCGAGATTCATCAGCCCCATGACGCTCCCGTAGTGGCGCATCCCGAACGACTCCTGGACCACCAGGATGTAGAGCGCCCCGAAGCCGCCCATGAACAGGCCGAACAGCGGCGCTGCGACCACGAGCACCCCGGTGCTGACGGCGCCGGCGAGGAGCGCGGTGCACACCGCCTGCCCGACCAGATTCAACATCATCATGCGCCGTGCGCCGTAGCGTTCCGTCATCCACCCGAACAGAAGCTTGCCGCAGACACCGGCGGCGGCGAGCGTGGCGAGCGCGGACAGCGCCGAGGCGTTGGCCATGCCCTTGTTCACCAGGTGCGCGAGCATGTGGGGAAGAATGGCGCTATAGGTGAACGTCCCCAGGGTGATCGCGGCGAGCACCGCATAGAACGTGCGGGTGCGTACCGTCTCGCGCAGATCCTGATCATGATGCGTGGGCGCGGACGGAGCGGCGCGCTCATCGGCCGCGAGGGGGCGGTTCGCCTGCACGCCAGCGGCCGCAGGCGCCTCCCTGATCACCAGGGCCGCGGCCCCCGCAATAACGAAGGACGCGACCCCGATCACCACGGACGCATCGCTCCACGGCATCGCCACCAGCAGGGCGGCGATGAACACGGGCATGACGAGACCGCCGACGTTGTTGCCCGTCGCCGCGATACCCGTCATTCGGCCCCGTATGCGGGGAAACCAGGCCGCCACCAGTCTGCCGGCGGGCAGCACCGTCATGCCCGAAAAGGTGACGAACTGCATGAAGCTCAGCGCATACCAGTGCCACAGCTCCGTCATCAGGGGCCGGAGACAGAAGCTGAGCCCGAACACGACGAGCGAGATCACGAGGACCGGCCGCGCCCCGAACCGATCCATCGCGCGCCCGAGGAGAGGAGCCGAGAGACCTCCCACCGCCGCGAAGGAGAGCGACGCGCTGATCTCGGTGCGCGTCCATCCGAAAGTCTCCTCGATCGGCACGATGAACAGCCCGAACGCGTACTGCGACACTCCGACCGCGATGGCGGTGGACGAGAAGACGACCGAGATGATGAGAGCCCCGCGCAAGGTTCGAGGTCGGGCGGCGTGATTCGGGGGAGAGGGGGCGCGATGCTACACCACGTCCCGCTCACGCGATGCGCCGGACCGATCACCAGCGAAGATGTTCACCGAGCGCTCAGCGAGTGGTCGTGACGGCGTTGCTCGATGTCAACGTACTGATTGCTCAGGCCTGTGTCTCCGAGCGAGTCGGGCGTGTGCCGTGCGCTCGACTCAGCCCATCCGCGGCCAGGTGTCGCTCAGCCGATAGCCTTCCGGCCACGGGTCGCCGGGGTCGAGGGTGTGCTGGTGCGTTCCGGTGATCCACGCGCGGCCGCTCAACGACGGCACCACCGCGGCACGATCGCCTACCTGCGCCAGCGACTCGATGCGGCAGTCGAACCGCGAGTCGATGGGCGAGAGCCCGATGAACGGCTCACCTTCGGCGAGGTCGCCCCGTGCGTGCAGCACCGCCATCCGCGCCGAGCATCCGGTGCCGCACGGCGAGCGGTCGATCTTGCCGGGGCGGATCGCGACCGCGTTCCTGCCCGTCTTCACCCCGCCGCGCACCTCCACAGGCGCCGCCATCTGGCAGAACGAGATATGCGACCAGTCCGGGTTCCCGGGGTGGGTGAAGCCGAGCTGCTCGTTCGCCGCGCGGGTGATTCCGACCCCGGTCACCGCGATGTCACGCGCCTCGTCCGGCGTCAACGAGAAGCCGAGCGCGTGCGCATCGACGATCGCGAAGCTGTCACCGCCGTACGCGGTATCCACCGCCAGCGTCCCGAGCCCATCGACCTCGAGGACGGCATCGAGGCGATCGACGAAGGACGGCACGTTCCTCACCCGCACGCGCTCGACCCTTCCGTTGCGGCACGCGGCCACCGCCTCGATCAAGCCGCCGGGCGCCTCGAGCACGAGCCGCGTCTCGGGCTCGCTCATTGGGAGGACACCGGTGTCGAGCAGCACCGTGGCGACGCACAGGCTGTTCGAGCCGGACATCGGTGGGGTGTCCTCGGGCTCCATGATGATGAACCCCATCTGCGCGGCCGGATGCTTCGGCGGCACCAGGAGGTTCACGTGGCGGAATACCCCGCCGCGGGGCTCGTTCAGCACGAAGCTGCGCAGCCGTGCGTCGCGCGCGATGAATCGCGACTGCTCCCAGAGCGTCTCTCCGGGCGGCGGCGCGACACCCCCGACGATGACATCGCCCACCTCGCCCTCGGCGTGCGCGCTGACTACGTGGATGACCTTGCTTGCATGCATCTCGCTGCTCGCTCGCAGGCTCGATCACGATCGAGGCGGGCGCCGGCAACCACCGCGCTCGAAGGCAGGGACGGGCCGGCGCCGCCGCAACTGCACCCGCACCCGTGCGCGGTGCGCCCGAACCCCGGTTATCCCGGAATCCGCTCCGGCAACGCGTCGCGCAACGGGCGGATGTACTCGAGCTCGACTCCGCAGCACCCGCCGATCACCTGCACGCCGCCCGCGACCCACTGGTTCGCGCGGGCAACGAACTCGTCCGGGGTCAGCATCGTCTCGATCGAGTCATCGCGGTGTGCCGTAACGTAGTCCGGGCGCTCGGCCTCCGGATACACGCCGATCGGCCCATCCCAGTGCGCCTTGACCACCGCGAGCGCGTCATCGGTGGCGTCGACCGGGGAGTGGAACACAGTGACGAGCTCTCCACCGAGGGCGGCGAGGGCGGCGAACTCGGCGTCGAAGGCTTCCTCCGACCGGTAGCCCACCTTGAGCGAGCCGTCCGCGGCGTCATGGCGGCACTTGAAGCCGGACCATACCGGCAGGCCGGTGGCGAGGCACGCTTCGAAGACCCAGCGACGCTGCACCGTGCTGCCGGTCGGCTCGGCGATGAGGAAGTCCACCCCGGACTCCGCAAGGATTTCGGCCTGCTCGCGGAGATTGGCGCGCGCCTGCTCATCGCTCGTCTCGATCCGGTCACGGAAGTACTGAAAATCCTTCCAGCCCGGCTCCGCCCCAGCCATGAGCCCGTAGTTCGAGACCGAGCCGCCGATCCAGACCGGGCGCTCTCTCGCCGATCGGTCGCACGCGTCCTGCGCGAGCATCACCGCGCGCAGATTCAGCTCGTGCACCTTGGCGCCGAGCCCGAGCGGCAGGAGGTTATGCCGGGCGCTCGAGTAGGTATTGGTGGTGATGACGTCCACGCCGGCCTCGATGTAGAGCTGATGGAGCCGGCGCACCGTGAACGGGTGGGACTCGAGCGCGATGGCGGCCCACGCATCGTGGCTCATCGGAACCTCCATGCGTTGGAGCCCGGTGCCGATCGCCCCGTCGAGAATGATGACCTCGCGCCCCTCGAGCCGCGCCCTCAAATCCGAGTAGTCGCTCATCAGATCAGACCTCCTTCCGTGTCGGTTTCCATGATCGCGTCTCGTGTCGAGTCCCGGCGTCAGGATCGAGCGAACCGGCGCCGAGGGTGGACGATTCTTTCACGTTGTCAATCGCGAAAGGTAGTTCCGGTGTCGACACTCCCGGAGACCGCCTCACGCCATGAATCAATCCGTTCCGTACGCGCACCGGTGATCCTGAAGGACGATGTTGCCCGAGCTTGGGTCACGCGCGATCCCGTGCATGGCGCGCGCCCTGGAGGCGCCGGATGAACGGGCGAGAGCTTGGCGTAGCGGCGGAAACGGGGCCATGGCCAAGGGACAATGCCGCGCCGGCGTCTCTGAATCCGTTAGCGTTCCGCCCGCCTGCCTTGCCCGTCAATGGCGCCGATCGCCGCCGTTGCGGTCTAATCGTCGTGCATCGGTTACCGTTCGGCCAGGCCGTGGAGGCGTCCGACCAGCGGGTGAGATCCGAGTGCCGAGCCTAACGGCTTCCTGCCACAGTGACCGTTTGCTGCCTCCGCGCATCCGGGCAGCCACGGCTTCGCCGAACGCTTACGTGCATCGTCGTGTACAGTAGAAATCCGCCGTGGACGGACCCCTGCCCGAGAGCGAGATGTCAAAGCTCTCCCACAAGCTCGCACTGGGCGCGATCGTGATCGCGGCGGTCGCCGCCGGTCTCGTCTTCGGGGGCATGATCAGGGACGATGCCCCGGCGAACATCGAATCCGGCGCCGCGACGCAGCTTGAGCGCTACGAGATCGGGGGAGAGTTCGAGCTCACCAATCAGCGCGGCGAGCGAATGCGCTTGAGCGATCTCGCGGGCGACGCGGTGATGATGTTCTTCGGCTACACCTTCTGTCCCGATATCTGCCCGGCGACCCTGGCTCGCATGCGGGAGGTCAAGGCCGCACTGCCACCCGAGGACGCTGCCCGGTTCACCGGCGTGCTCGTCTCGGTGGATCCGGCGCGCGACACACCGCAGCGGCTCGGCCAGTACGTGGAGTTCTTCGACCCCGAATTCATCGGGCTGACCGGCAGTGCAGGCGAGATCACGGAGATCGCGCGCCGATACGGAGCGCAGTTCATGATTCCCGAAGGCCAAGCGGAGGACGGCTATCTGGTGAACCACTCCTCCATCGGCTACCTCATCGATCCGGCCGGATACGTCCGGGCGCTCTACTACGGCGACGAGCCTATCGAGGCGATCGCTGCAAATGTGCGAGAGGTGATCGAGGAGCTCGGCTGAATCGAAACATCGCTCCATAGCCGCTGGCGGTGAACCGTCCGCGGCCCCGCACGAGCGTTCAGCTCTCGTCCCAGACCTTGTCGGTGAGGGGCAGGCCCCGGAGATCGTCCGCGGCGAGCGGCCGGTCCGGCGCCACCTCAGCCTGCGCCAGCAGCGATGCAACCTGACGGACATGCTGCGCGGAGTGCCAGACGGTGCGCTCCAGCATCTCGTGCCGGGTG
>JAKZYK010000342.1:0-12459 GCA_047514485.1 Gammaproteobacteria bacterium | reverse complement strand
GTGCCGGGCGGCCCCCAGAAGATCATCGAGTGGGTGCGCCCCACCTCGATCGCGGCACGCAGCGGCTTGCCGGGACCGAGGATGTGGTCCTGCCCGATGAACTCGTCGAGAGTACGCGGCCGCATGCGATCCGCGAGCGGCCGCGTCACATCGGCGGCCGATTCGAAGAGTCCTTTCTGGCCGGTCAGGGCCATTTCACGCTACCGTGTGAGGACGGACATCGATGCTCCGGCAGTCCGTAGGTCGGATTAGCGCAGCGTAATCCGACGTTTCTGGCCCAGGAAGTGCGCGTCGCATGTGATGTCGGATTACGCTGCGCTAATCCGACCTACAATCTGCGATGAGGATCTTCGCCTCTTCGCAGAACTCCTCCGGGGTCAAACCCAAGGCCAGCAGTACGTCATCGCCGTAGTCGATGGTCAACGATCTTGTCATTGTGGACTCCCCGTCTTTCGCTTCACCACTGCCAACTTCCAACCGCACGCCTCTAAGGCGACAGGGCTATCTGCAATGGTCGACTCTTGCCTTCCCCGAAATAGAGCGCTTTGAATCTGTCCTTCTGTTTGATCTTGTCGATCAGCGCCCGCTCCTGCCGCGAATTCGAGACGTTCCTGACGAGAAATTTGGCATCCGTATCCGTCGAGCGGAGAACGAGATAATTGGCATCGGTGTTGCCGGCTCAGCCGCCGGCGTCGATGACGTCGACGCCGGCGGGAGGCGTGAATGTGAAGGCGCCGGCCGGGATCGAGGGCTGCCGCCGAATGTCCTTGAACACGATCAGGGTCGTCTGGGCGAATTGATCGACGAGCTCCATGCGCCGGAGGTCACCGCCGATGAACGCGAGCCGGATGCGGGCGAACGATGCGTCCTCGAACTTGGGCTCGAGAGTGAACACATCGAGACCTTCGCCGGCATCGAGCGCTTCGACCCGAAACCCTTCCGCCACCGGCCGATCGTTGGTCAGCAGCAGCGCCGGGGTGGAGCCGAGCGCGGTGTCGACGTCGCGCACCGTGACTTGAGCGAGCTCGGGATCGTAGATCCAGACCCTCGCGCCGTCGCCGACGATGAGCTGCGGCGGATCCGCGTAGTCGAACCGAAAGCGCCCCGGGCGGTCGATCAGCACCGTGCCCGTTGCCCGATCGAGCAGGTTGCGCTGCTCGTCGAACAGGCGCTGCTCGAATTGGGACGATACGGTGTCGAGCCTGGACAGATAGGCGTCCAGCCGCGCCGCCGCGTCTGCGAGCACGGTAGTGAAGGAGACCGAGAGCAGCCCGGCTGCTCCGATCAACAGCCCGAATCGAAATGCCATGACGATCGATTCCGTGCGAAGTGCATCGCTTCCCGTTGCACGCCTGCGGCGCACGCGGCTTCGTGCCCGCGCGCCGTCGGCCTGTCAGTCGGCGGGCGGCGGCGGAGCGAGGACCTCGCGGCTCCCGTTCGATTGCAATGGACCCACCACCCCGGCGTGCTCCATCTCTTCGAGCATGCGGGCGGCCCGGTTGTATCCGATCTTGAGCCGGCGCTGTACTCCGGAGATCGACGCCCGGCGAGTCTCGGTCACGATCCTGACCGCTTGATCGTAGAACGGATCGGACTCCGCGCCTGCGCCTGCGTCAAGCGTGGCGCCGCCTCCATCGGTCATCCCGTCGACTATCGCCGTACCCTCTAGAATCCCTTCCAGATAGGTAGGTTTACCCATCTGCTTGAGATTCTTGACGACCTTGTGGACCTCGTGATCGGCGACGAATGCGCCGTGCACGCGGCTCGGTGTCGACACCCCGGGACCGAGATAGAGCATGTCGCCATGCCCGAGCAGGTGCTCCGCGCCCATCTGATCGAGAATGGTTCGGGAATCCACCTTCGCCGACACCTGAAACGCGATGCGGCTCGGGATGTTCGCCTTGATGAGGCCGGTGATCACGTCGACGGAAGGCCGCTGGGTCGCGAGGATGAGGTGGATGCCCGCGGCGCGCGCCTTCTGCGCGAGACGCGCGATCAGCTCTTCGACCTTCTTTCCGGTCAGCATCATCATGTCGGCAAGCTCGTCGACGATGACGACGATGTATGGAAGCTTCTCGAGCGACGGCGCTTCGCCGTGCGCACCATCCGCGGCAAACGACGGGTCCTTGAGCGGTGTGCCGCTGTCCGCCGCGGCGCTTACCTTCCGGTTGTAGCCACCGATGTTGCGCACGCCCAGCGTTGACATCAGACGATACCGCCGGTCCATCTCGACGACGCACCAGCGCAGCGCGTTGGATGCGTGTTTCATGTCCGTCACCACCGGCGCGAGGAGGTGCGGAATGCCCTCGTACACGGAGAGCTCCAGCATCTTCGGATCGATCATGATCATCCGCACGTCGGAGCTGGACGCCTTGTAGAGGAGGCTCAGAATCATCGCGTTGATGGCCACGGATTTTCCGGAGCCGGTTGTGCCCGCCACGAGGAGATGGGGCATGCTCGCGAGGTCCACGACTACCGGGTGCCCCGAGATATCCTTGCCGAGGCCCAGCGCGAGATGGGACGTATCGGTGTCGTACTGGCTGGACTTGAGCACGTCGCTCAGCACGACGATTTCCCGTTCTTCGTTGGGGATCTCGAGTCCAATCGTGGTCTTGCCGGGGATGACCTCCACGATGCGCACGCTGACCGTAGACAGCGATCGGGCGAGGTCCTTGGCCAGACTGGTCACCCGGCTGACCTTCAATCCCGGCGCCGGCTGCAGCTCGTATCGCGTGACGACGGGGCCGGGGTGCACCGCGACCACTTCGGCCTCGATGCCGAAATCCGCGAGCTTGAGCTCGACCAGGCGCGAGATCGCCTCGAGGGATTCATTCGAGACGACTTTCCGCTTCTTCTTCGGCTCGTCGAGGAGCGCAAGCGGCGGCAGTGCTCCGGAGCTCGGGGCCGGCTCGAACAGCGGCACCTGCCTCTCTCGCTCCACCCGGACGCTCGATTCGACCTTCGCGATCACCGGCTCGATGCGCGGCGGCTTGCGGCGGGACTTGCGTTCGCGCTCCACCTCGATCCGGGCTTCACGCGCCTGCTTCTGCCGGCCGGCGAGCCAGCGGTCCCGTGCCTGCAGACCGATCCCATACAGATACTCCACCGCCACGATGGTGTAGCGGCCCGTCACGTCCATCACCTCCAGCCACGACAGACCGGTGAACAGTGTGATACCGGTGAGGAACAGGGCGAAAAGGAACAGCGTGCCGCCGATGGGATTGACGACGCCCACGAGGCCGCTCCCCACGAAGCTGCCGATGATCCCGCCCGCGTCGACGGGGAACGTTGCGGGGCCGTGGTAGTGCAGGGTTGCGAGACCGCATCCCGCGCATACCGCCACCACGCATCCGGCGGTGCGAATCGTGGCGTGATGGACGTCGAACTCGGCGGATGCGGCTTTCAGCCCCTTGTAGACCAGCCATCCGGCATAGCCGATCATCACCGGGAACAGGTAGGCCATGAAGCCGAACAGATACAGCAGGACATCGGCGAACCAGGCGCCCGCCACCCCACCCCGGTTGGCGATCCGCTCGACGTGGCCGGCGTTCGACCAGCCCGGATCACCCGGGTCGTAGCTCGCGATCGATACCAGCAGGTAGATCGCCACCGCGGAGATGACGAGTAGCGCACCCTCGCGCGAGCCTCGTGCCATTGGACCTCGCATCAAGCCAAGGAATCCCGGTCTCTCTCGTATCGCTTGGGCCACGGTTTCAATCCTGTTTCGAGATATCGAATCTAACACAATAATTATTTGGAGAAAACAATCGGAAATCTTCCCGCGCTACTCCGGCTGTATCCACCTGTGGAGAACCACTCAGGCGAAGAGCTTCGGGGAGCTCATCGAGGTTTCCGGCCGCCCGCGGCGGGCGCCCCGACTCGCGCCTGGACCGTCTGGCGAGCCTGCTCCACGCCCTCGCTGCGCAAAGCCGGGAGCAACGCGGGGCAGCCGGTTGAAAATCGCCGAGCAATCCGCCATGGTTCCGCCGCTTCGCCGCACGCAGCCGCATGTGCCGATGTCCGCGGATCTCCGGGCTTGAACCTGTGAGCGCCGGCCGCGGACCGCCGTGCGGCCCGGAACCCGACCGAACGACTTCGACGACACGATGAGCGAACCGATCCACGCCAGACTTCTCATTCTGGGCTCCGGCCCGGCCGGCTACACCGCGGCCGTCTACGCGGCCCGGGCCAACCTCTCGCCGGTGCTGGTCACCGGGGTCGAGGTGGGCGGTCAGATGACCACGACCACCGACGTCGACAATTGGCCCGGTGACGCCGAGGGCGTGCAGGGGCCGGACCTGATGGAACGGATGCGCCGGCACGCGGAGCGGTTCGACACGAAGCTCGTCCACGACCACATCGCGCGCGCCGATCTCGCGCGCCGGCCGTTCCAGTTGTTCGGCGACTCCGCGACGTACCACTGCGACGCGCTGATCATCGCGACCGGTGCCTCCGCCCTGTATCTCGGGCTCGACTCCGAGGAGGCGTACAAGGGGCGCGGGGTATCGGCCTGCGCCACCTGCGACGGATTCTTCTACCGATCGCAGCCGGTCGCGGTCATCGGCGGCGGCAACACCGCGGTCGAGGAGGCGCTCTATCTCTCGAACATCGCGTCGACGGTCACGGTGGTCCACCGCCGGGACCGGTTCCGGGCCGAGAAGATTCTTGCCAACCAGCTCATCGAGAAGTCCCGGACCGGAAACGTCGTCATCGAGTGGGATCATGTGCTCGACGAGGTGCTCGGAGACGACGCCGGGGTCACTGGGGTCCGCATTCGCAAGACCACCACCGGGGAAGAGAAAGCCATTGACGTGCACGGCTGCTTCATCGCCATCGGTCATACTCCCAACACGAAGATCTTCGAGGGGCAGCTCGATATGAACGGCGGATACATCAACGTCCGCGGCGGATCGGAGGGCTACGCCACCGAGACGAGCGTGCCCGGGGTGTTCGCGGCGGGGGACGTCGCGGATCACGTGTACCGCCAGGCGATCACCTCCGCCGGCTCCGGCTGCATGGCCGCGCTGGACGCCGATCGGTATCTCGAGTCCGAGCACCACGGCTCGGATTGATTGCCGCGGGCCGATCACCGGCCGGGGTTGCATGGCGGTGAGCGCGAGCGGATCGGATGCCGGAAGCCGGCCGAACGAAGGCTCCGCCCCCCAGTTCACCGTCACCACCGTCGAGCGCGTCGCCGACGTGCCGGCATCGCAGTGGGATGCGCTCGCGGGCGAAGGCCACCCGTTCACCCGGCACGCGTTTCTCGACGCACTGGAACGCCACGGCTGCGTGGGGGAAGAGGTCGGATGGATCCCGTCACACATCCTCGTGCACGCCGGCGGCCGGTTGGTCGGAGCGACCCCGGCCTACGTCAAGCTCCACTCGCAGGGCGAGTTCGTCTTCGACTGGTCGTGGGCCGAAGCCTATTCGCGTCACGGTCTCGAGTACTACCCCAAGCTCATCTCCGCCATTCCGTTCACCCCGTCGACCGGCCCCAGGCTGCTCGTCCACCCCGACGCACCGCGGCGGGCGGTGAAGCGTGCGCTCGCGGCGAGTGCGGTCGAGGTCTCGAAGGCGATGCATGCATCGTCGTTTCACTGGCTGTTCCCGCGCGAGAGCGATACCGCCGCGCTCGAGAGCAGCGAATTGCTCATTCGCTCGGGGTGCCAGTTCCATTGGTCGAACCGGGGCTACCGCGATTTTCAGGACTATCTCGATGCACTGACCTCGAAGCGGCGCAAGGAGATCCGGCGCGAGCGCCGGGACGCGGCGTCGGCCCCGGTCGAGATCGAGATCCACGACGGCAGCACCGCCACCGAGGAGCACTGGCACGCGTACCACGCGCTGTACAGCTCGACCTACGACCGCAAATGGGGCTATCCCGCGCTGACCCCCTCATTCTTCACGAGCGTGGCGGAATTACTCCCCAGCCAGACCCTCGTGATACTCGCAAGGCGCGGCGGACGCTACGTCGCCGGCGCCCATTGTTTCGTGGGCCGCGAGACCCTCTTCGGCCGCAACTGGGGCTGCACCGAGCACTACCGCGGCCTGCACTTCGAGATCTGCTACTACCGGCTGATCGAGCACTGCATCCGGCATGGACTCTCCCGGTTCGACGCCGGCGCCCAGGGCGAGCACAAGCTCATGCGCGGCTTCCTTCCGGTCGAGACGCACTCGGCGCACTGGATCCGGGATGCGCGCTTTCGCGATGCCATCGGCCGGTTCCTCGCCGAGGAGTGCGCCGGGCTCCGGCGCTACCGGCACGCGATGGAGAGACACTCTCCCTACCGCAGCACGCCCGCCGGCGAGGCTCGTCCGGCCCCTCGCCCGAGCGGCGATGGTTGAGCCGGACAACGTCTGAATACTGCCGGGCGTCATGCACGATGAGCTTGACGGCCCGATCATATGAACGGCATGCGGTAAGGGAAACATTGAAACTGAGCCACTGTCCGGCATGCGCCTTGGCTCCCGGTCCCCGCGGGGAAGGAGACAGGGGCGGGCGATGAGCAAAGAGCGCGCGACCGAAGTCGAGGCAAGCGGGGCCGTACCGTTCGCGCGGCGGTCTTGAGGACACAGCTTTTGCAACCTTTCCGGATCATGCCGCACTCGCCTCCGGATGCGTTTCCCGACCCGGAGCTCGCGCTCGACCAACCGAACGGGCTGCTTGCGGCCGGCGGCGATCTCGGGTCGCCCCGCCTGCTGTGCGCGTATCGCCGCGGCATCTTCCCCTGGTTCAGCGATGGGCAGCCGATCCTGTGGTGGTCTCCCGACCCGCGTGCGGTGCTGTGGCCGGACTCCTTGCGGATCAGCCGGACGCTTCGCCGCACGCTGCGGCGAGAAACGTTCACGATCACCACAAACACCGCCTTCGACCGCGTGATCCGCGAGTGCGCCGCGCCGCGCGCGGGACAGGACGGAACCTGGATCACCTCCAAGATGGCGATCGCGTACGGCCGGTTGCACCGCGCCGGACATGCACACTCCATCGAGTGCTGGCGCGGCACGGATCTCGCCGGCGGACTGTACGGCGTCGCCATCGGCCGCGTGTTCTTCGGCGAGTCCATGTTCAGCCGCGTCGCCGATGCATCGAAGATCGCGCTCGCGCACCTGTGCACGCTCGGCTTCGGGCTCATCGACTGTCAGCTCCCGAACCCTCACCTCGCCCGGCTCGGCGCCGTCGAAATGCAGCGGCGGCGTTTCCGCGCCCTGCTCGACGAACTCTGCGAAGCCTCCGGTCCGTGCGCTGCCTTCTTCAACACTGCGGGGGCCGGATCGTGACCGCGCCGGAGTTGGCACGGCTGCGGTTCTTCGCGACCCCCGGCCACCCTTGCAGCTATCTCGCCGGACGCGAGGCGACGACCCTGTTCGTCGATCCGGGCTACCCCAAGAGTCCGGAGCTGTACACCTTGCTCAGTCAAATCGGCTTCCGGCGCAGCGGCACCCACATCTACCGTCCCGAGTGCAGGCGATGCAGCGCGTGCATTCCGATCCGCATCCCGGTGACCCGCTTCCGCCCCCGGCGTATCCACCGCCGGGTTCGCGCCGCGAATCTCGATCTCACGTTTCGGGTGCGTCCCGCGCGCTTCGAATCGGAGCATTTCGCTCTCTACCGGCGCTACATCTCGGCTCGCCACGCGGGCGGCGGCATGGATGATCCATCTCCCAGGCAATATCGCGATTTCCTCACCAGTACCTGGTGCGACAGCCTATTCTTCGAGTATTCGCTCGGCGCCACCGTCCTCGCCGTCTCCGTCATCGACCGGCTCACCGATGCCCTTTCGTGCGTGTACACCTTCTTCGACCCCGCGCACGAACGGCGCAGCCTGGGAACGTACGCGATTCTGCATGCGATCGATGCGGCGCGCCGGGACTCTCTCGAGTGGCTGTACCTTGGCTACTACATCGCCGACTCCCCCAAGATGCGGTACAAGGGCGATTACCTTCCCCAGGAGCGGTTCGTCGACGGTCAGTGGACGGCGATCGGATGAACGGAGATGGGCGGGGGCGCCGCCGGCTGCTCGTGGTGCGGTGGGCGTCCCCGCCTCAACCTCTTACGGCGATAGCACGAGGACAGGGATAGGCGTGGCGCCCGCAGGGAGTAGCCGCGGCGAGGACCGCGCTGGGTCATCTGGGGTACGTCCGGCGCCCGGAGACCGAGCCGATGTGGGAAGCGGGGATCCCGAGCCTCATGAGCTACGTGCAACAGTATGTGCCTGCTCCGAATGCATCGTCGGATTCGGTGCAGTGATGTTCACAGGCCCTGGAATGACGGTACCTCGTCTCGCTTCTCGCTCGAACCCGGCATGGAGGGTTCGGCATTGCGACTGATCCGCCTGCTCAAGAAGGACTTGGCGACGGAGATATCGACCTGGGTCGACCAGCAGTTGATCTCCGTCGATCAGGCCCGATCGATCTGCCGGCTCTACGGCGTCGACTACGACCGGATACGAAGCCGTTCCACCGCGTACCGCGTGCTGGTCGTTCTGGGATTCCTCTTCATCGGGCTCTCGCTGATCACGGTGATCGGGGCGAACTGGGACACGATTCCACGCGGGGTGCGGATGGCGGGACTGCTCGTCTTGACGGCCGGAACCCATGGTCTCGCAATGCGGCAGTACCGGTCGGGCAGAACGTCGCCCGCCGTCGGGTTGTTCATCCTTGGCAATTTGTTCTACGGCGCATCGATCATCCTGATCGCCCAGATCTATCATCTCGGCGAACACATGCCGGACGGCGTGTTCTGGTGGGCGCTCGGGAGCCTGCCGTTCGCGGTATTGCTGTGCAACACCTGGCTCACGCTCTTCAGCGGCCTGCTCGCATTGCTCTGGTATTTTCTGGAGCTCAGGACGGGATTCCTGGCGCCGGCGTTCTTCTCAGCGGTGTTTCCGCTGTTTCTCGCGGCTGAGCTTTATGTGTTGGTGAGAGCCCGATCGAGCACGCTGCTGTTCCTGATCTTCGTCGCCAGTCTTTTCCTGTGGTTCGAGGCCCTGCTTTCCATGCTGTGGATGGATGGCCGGGGTCGAGTGGAATTCTCGGCCGAACATGTCTTCGTCGGCGTGACGTTGTTCATTCTGGCCCATGCCGCCAGCCATTGGCTGCACGCGACAAAGGGTACGAAAGCGCAAGATTATGGTGCGGTGCTATCGCTCTGGACCTTGCGTTTCGCTTTGGTCTGGATGCTCGTTCTGAGCTTCGAAGCGCCGTGGGCCGGCTTGATCCGTTCCGACTGGAACCATCAGACCTCCATGTGGATCACCGTGACGGTGCTCTCGGCAGTGGCAATCGCGCGGCTTTGCTCACTTCGCGAATTCGGGCACACTACGCGCCCGGCTCGGGGCCGGAACGGAGGCAGGCTTGGCGAAGGAAGATCACATCGAGATGGAAGGCACCGTGATCGACACGCTGCCCAACACAATGTTCAGAGTGGAGCTAGACAACGGTCACGTCGTTACGGCACACATCTCGGGCAAGATGCGTAAACACTACATCCGCATCCTGACCGGGGACCGCGTCACCGTCCAGCTCACCCCTTACGATCTCAGCAAGGGCCGGATTACGTATCGAGTCCGCTGACGGCAGGGCCCTTCCGGCCGGCCTTCACGCCGGGTCAGCGGTCCGTATCGCGTACTCGAGATGCTCCTCCGGATGGATCTGTACCACCGTGAGTCTCGCATCGGCATATCCCTCGCGAACGTACACCGCGCCGGTGTCGATGTAATGCACGTTCTCGATATGGAGCGTGGTCCGTGTCGGTGTATGCCCGCAGTACACCCGCTCCACCCCCCCGCGCACCGGTAGCCGCGGGCCGCTGCCCTGGACGCGGTTTCGCGACCACAACGCATAGAGCGCCGCATCGCGGTCGCGCGCCCGCAGCAGCTCCATGAAGCGGCTCCATGCCACCAGCGGCGGCACGTCCGCGTGAATGATCCCCACGACCCCGGTCGCCGTCTCCACCTCGATCGCGAGCGGGAGGTTCGCGAAGACATCCCGGAACTGAACGCGCGACGCGTCGTCCAGATCGAGCCACCATGCGCCCCCGTTGTGGTTGATCCACAGGTCATACTGAACGGGATCGATGGAGTCGATGACGAACTGCTCGTGATTGCCCCGGCAGGCATGGAACCATGCATGGTCGAGCCATTCGAGCGCCATGTCCGATTCAGGGCCGCGGTCGACGAGATCGCCGACCGAGAAGAGACGGTCGGTTGCCGGATCGAACTCGATCTCGTCGAGGAGGGAGCGCAGGTGCGGAAACATCCCGTGAATGTCGCCGACGACGAAATCGCGCCCGGAACGGTTGCGTTCGTAACGGGCGACGACCCGGCCGGACCGAAGCTCGGGCGCAGGTTGATAGGGGGGAAGCTCGCTGAGCTTCATGATGCTCCAGGCCGGCCTTTACCGGCGTTCGTACACACCGCGTGCATGATCAACCCTCGCTCGCACGCTGTGCGAAGATCGTTCTCACCCGTTCGAGATCGGCAGGCGTGTCCACCCCGGGGCCCGGCCGCTCGCGGGCGGCCTCCACATGGATCGAGTAGCCGTGGTGGATGGCGCGCAATTGCTCCAGCGACTCCGCAAGCTCGCTCGGGGCCGGCGAGAGAGATGCGAATCGGTTCAGGAAACCCGCACGGTAAGCATACAGGCCGATGTGCCGGTGGTGCAGGTGGTGTTGCGCGCAAACCGGTACGGTCCCGGTGCGGGAATCGAAGCGCCCGCGACAGTACGGAATCGGGGCACGCGAAAAGTACGTCGCTCGGCCCTTCCCGTCGAAGACCACCTTGACCACGTCAGGATCGAAGATCTCGTCTTCGTTCTCGATGACTTCGCACAGGGTGGCAATCGCACAGTCTTCGTGACGGGAGAGGTTCACCGCCACCTGCTCGATCAGACTCGGCGGCAGCAGCGGCTCGTCTCCCTGCACGTTGACCACTACCACCGCGGGGTCGAGCCCGCGCACCACGGCGACTTCCGCGATTCGGTCCGTCCCGCTGGCGTGCGCGCCGGAGGTCAGGACCGCATCGGCCCCGTGCGCTCGCGAGGCGCAGACGACTCGCTCGTCGTCGCTCGCCACGATGACCGGACCGACGCCGCTCGCGACGGCCCGCTCGTAGACACGCACGATCATCGGCTTCCCGGCGATGTCGGCGAGGGGCTTGCCCGGCAGCCGTACCGATGCGTACCGCGCCGGAATGACGACGACGCAGCTCATGCCGGCGATGCCTGTGGACCCGAATCCACGGCGACGCCGCGCTCGCGAAGGATGGCGAGGAGCCTGGCTTCGAGCTCGCTCGACAGCACCGCCTCGACCGGAACGTACCAGTGCCGTGCATCGGCGAACCGTTCACATTTCACCGCATCCTTCTCCGTCATCAGGACCGACGCACCGTCGGGGAAGCGGATCTCCGCCTCGCGCAACGGATGATGATCCGGGAACGGATGACGAACGATCGTCACGCCGTGGGCCTCGAGGGTACGAAAGAATCGCTCCGCGTGCCCGATCGCACACACGGCATGAACCGGCGCACCGCGGAACGAATCGAGTGGGCGCGTCTGCCCTGCGTCGACCAGGCTCACCGCATCGCCGGCGACGAGCTGCATTTCGAGCTCGCCACTCCTCGCAGCACCGTTCACGACCACGAGATCGACGGATGCGAGCCGGCCCAACGGCTCGCGCAGCGGCCCGGCCGGCATGCATCGCCCGTTTCCGTGTCGCCGAACTCCATCGACCACCACGATCTCCACATCGCGGGCGAGGCGTAGATGCTGGAGTCCGTCATCGCTCAGGATGACGTCGCACTTGGCGCGCCGGAACAGGATGCGCGCCGCGGCGATGCGATTCGGACCGGCCGCGACCGGGCCGCCCGTGCGGCGTGCCAGGAGCACCGCTTCGTCGCCGACGCGCTCCGGGTTGCTGTCCGGGCGCACCTGCCGCGGCCACCGGCTCGCACCGCCCGCATATCCGCGGCAGACCACCCCCACACGCAGCCCCCGGCGCGAGAGCAGCTTCGCGACAGCGATGACCAGCGGAGTCTTGCCCGTTCCGCCCACGCTGAGATTGCCGACGACCACGACCGGACAGCCGACCTGCCACGAGCGGCGCATACCCGCTCGATAGGCGGCGCGGCGCACGATCGTGAACAGCGCGACCGCCCATCCGAGCGGCGCCAGCAACACGCCGAGAGGGTCCGATTCGTACCAGAACGCGGGGGGTTCACGCACCGGACGGACACGCTCGATGGATGCCGGCGACGGGGAGCCGCGGCAGGCGGAGGCAGGAAGCACGATGCGCAAGCCGGCCCGTCACGGCGACGGCTCCGCTGTGCGCTGCGCCGCGAAGGTCAGTCTGTAGAGTCCCGCCCGGCGCGCCGCGTCCATGACCGTGACGACCGACTGATGCGGCGTGCGCGCATCGGCACTGATGATCACCGGCGGCGAGTCCAGCCCCTTCGCCGCGGCCGT
>JAKZYK010000341.1:0-2768 GCA_047514485.1 Gammaproteobacteria bacterium | reverse complement strand
GCGCCGGCGCCGGCGCACGCTTTGTCTGCCCGGTGCCCGGCTACGACCGGCACTTCTCGATCTGCGAGCATCTCGGCATCGAGATGATCCCGGTGCCGATGACCGGCGAAGGACCGGACATGGATCGCGTCGAGTCGCTGGTCGCCGGCGACCCCGGGATCCGCGGGATGTGGTGCGTGCCGCGGTACTCGAACCCGACCGGCGAGACGTATTCCGCGGGCACGGTGCGCCGCATCGCCGCGCTCGGTCGCATCGCGTCTCCCGGGTTCCGCGTGATGTGGGACAACGCCTACGCGATGCACGACCTCACCGGGGAGGGGCCGGCGCTCGAGAACGTCATGACGCACTGCCGGGCGGCGGGCACCGAGGACAGCGTGGTGCAGTTCGGATCGACCTCGAAGGTCACCTTCGCCGGCGCCGGCATCGCCTTCTTCGGCGGATCGCGGCGCAACGTCGACTGGTTCCGCACGCGACTCTCGGTGATGACCATCGGGCCGGACAAGGTCAACCAGCTCCGGCACATGAGGCTGCTGCCCGACATGGATGCGGTGCGTGCCCTCATGGGCCGCCACGCCGAGCTGCTGCGCCCGAAGTTCGACTCTGTGCAGCGCCGTCTCGAGCAGGGTCTCGGCAACCTCGGCATCGGGCGGTGGACGGACCCGACCGGCGGTTACTTCGTGAGCTTCTGGACGCGGCCGGGGCTCGCGAAGGAGACGGTGCGCCTCGCCGCCGAAGCAGGGGTGCGGCTGACCCCGGCCGGCGCCGCCTTCCCCTACGGCGAGGATTCGGAGGACAACCACATCCGCCTCGCACCGAGCTTCCCCCCGCTCGCGGAGGTGGATCGGGCCATGGAGGTCTTCGTAACGTGCGTCAAGCTCGCGACGGTGCGGAGTGCCCGGCGGGCGCGGGAGGAATGATCGTCCACCTCTCGGTGGCTTGATCATGTTCACCTCTCCATGATCGATGTGCGCGGCTCTTCGGTGCGAGCAGCACCGAATCTCGACTTCACCCGGCTCCATGGTGCGATCTGCATGTTCGCATTGGCATGCCGCGAGCGAGCCCTTCCGTTCCATGATGCGGCGCTGGCCGATTCCCGGACGTACCGCCCGATACATCAAGACCTCATCCAAGCCCCGACATGACCGACACCGACCTTTCGCTCGAGACCCTGCTCGCCCAGGGCGGGCACTTCATCGATCCCGAGACCGGCGCCATCGTGCCGCCGATCCATACCGCGACGACGTATGCGCGCGACGAGCACTACGAGTTGATCGGCTACGGGTACAGCCGATCCGGCAATCCGACCTGCGCGCAGGTCGAGGACGTGCTGGCAAAGCTCGAAGGCGCCGAGGACGCGCTCGTGTTCGCCTCGGGGCTCGCCGGTATCGCGACGTTCTTCGATACGGTGCGCACCGGCGAGCGGGTCGTCGCCCCGCGGGTCATGTACCACGGCACCGCGGACTGGCTGCGCCGCCTCGCCGATCGCCGTGGAATCGACGTCGCGTTCTTCGATACGAATGCGCCGGATGGGCTGGAGGCCGCGGTGCGTGCCGCCGAGACCTCGGTCGTCTGGATCGAGCCTTCGGTCAATCCGACCTGGGACGTGATCGACGTGCGCGCCGCGGCGAAGATCGCCCACGCGGGGGGCGCGATCCTCGGCGTCGACGCCACCGCGACGCCCGCGGTGACGCTGCGCGCGCTCGACCTTGGCGCCGACGTCGTCTTCCACTCGGGCACGAAGTACCTCGCGGGGCACAGCGACGTCACCGCCGGGGTGCTCGCGACCCGATCCGCCGATGAACGCTGGGAAGACGTGAAGCTCGCGCGCACGCTGATGGGCGGCGTGCTCGGAGCGTTCGAATCCTGGCTGCTGCTGCGCGGCATGCGCACCCTGCATGTGCGCTACGAGCGCCAGGCGGCGAATGCGATGGCGATTGCCCGGCATTTCGAGCACCACCCGAAGCTCGATGCGGTGCTCTACCCGGGGCTCGAGTCCCATCCCGGACACGCGATCGCGAAGCGGCAGATGACCAACGGCTTCGGTGCGATGCTCTCGCTGCTTGTCGCCGGTGATGCCGAGGCGGCGAAGAGGGTGGCGACCCGCACCCGGCTCTTCGTGCCGGCGACATCGCTCGGAGGGGTCGAGAGCCTGATCGAGCACCGCGCGACGGTGGAGGGGCCGCACAGCGTGGTGCCGGCGAATCTGCTGCGCGTCTCGGTCGGCATCGAGAACGCGGGCGAGCTCATCGCGGATCTGGAGCAGGCGTTGTCCTGAGCCGCGGGGGCGAGATGGGAACGCTTGCGCTGCCGGCTCCGATGTGTGGCGTTGGGTGTCAAGCTAACGACCGGGAATCAACCAATGAGCGGTTGAGCTCAAGAACAACCCGAGAACGTGGGGGTCCAGCCGGGCGCGGGTGGGACGCCCGTGATCGCGGGAACGCCCGCGAGCCCGATACCCGCACCCCCGATCACCCGCGCCGCACCACCACGAACGACTCGTCGACGAACCACAGACCGCCGTGGCGGGCGACGACCTCGGCCGTCGCGTCGAGGTAGGCGCCGTCGGACATTGCGCGGGTGATGCGGTCATCGTCGATCTGCGCGACGTAGACCGCGGCGTTCCATGCTGCGAGACGGGTGGACGTGCCGATGTTCTCGGTGACCTCGTTCGGCATCACGTGCAGGGAGTAGCGGAAGAAGCTGTGCGACTCGCTGTCGATGCTGAACTCGCGCTCCGGGAAGCGGGCCGCGAGCCGCGAGCGCAGCTC
>JAKZYK010000340.1:0-2986 GCA_047514485.1 Gammaproteobacteria bacterium | reverse complement strand
GCGGTGGTGAGGTCGGCGACGGCGGTGCCGCCTTTGAGCAGGATTCTCAATCCTTCGACCACGACGGGAGGCCACTTCGACAAGTTGGCGAGGGTGCGTTTACGGACCTTTCCGGCCTCGCGATAGGATTCGCGCAGCAGGATGGCGGGCGGGGAGTGTCGGTTGGGGACGGACTCGATGTACATGGCTACTGATGTTAGTCACGTACAGCGGCATAGTCGAGTGATAAATCGGATGGATTGCTCAATTACATGGCTACACATTCCCAAAAAACTTACCGCATGAATCAAACGCATTCAATGAGTTATACTGAAATTCAAGCAGATTTCTCTCGAAAGTTCAGACTAATCTTGGCTGAGACGCGGTACCGAGTCGGTGCCGCTGTTCCCTCTGGATACTTGCCCTCATGCTGCCCACCCGGCCGACAACGCCTCGGCCTGCTCAAGCACCGTCCGCGTCGCCTTCTCCTGCTTGTCGGGCGGGTAGCCGTGCTTGCGAAGGATGCGGCGGACCAAGCGGCGCAGATTCGCGCGGACGTTCTCGCGTAGCGTCCAGTCGATGGTGACATTGCCGCGTACGGTCTCGACCAGCTCGCGCGCGATGTCGCGGAGCGTCTCGTCGCCGAGCACCTGCACCGCGCTGTCGTTGGCTTCCAGAGCGTCGTAGAAGGCGAGCTCGTCCTCCGTGAGCCCGAGCTTCTCGCCCCGCGCGTTCGCTTCGCGCATCTCGCGGGCGAGTCGAATCAGCTCCTCGATCACCTGGGAGGCTTCGATGGCACGGTTCTGATAGCGGCGCAGGGTCTGTTCCAGCATTTCGGCGAACGACCGCGCCTGCACCACGTTCTTCCGCCGGCGGGTGGCAATCTCACCCTTCAGCAGCTTCTGCAACAGCTCGACGGCAAGGTTGCGCTGCGGCATGCCGCGCACCTCGGCAAGGAACTGGTCCGACAGGATCGAGATGTCGGGCTTCTCGAGGCCGGCGGCGGCGAAGATGTCGATCACGCCCTCCGGCGCAACCGCGCGCGAGATGATCTGGCGGACGGCCTGGTCCAGCTCCTCGTCCGGCCGCGCCACGGCGGTCGCGCGCTTGACCAGCACCGATTGCACCGCCTGGAAGAACGCGACGTCGTCGCGGATGCGAATCGCATCCTCGTGCGGCACCGCGAGCGCGAAGGCCCGCGATAGGTCACGAACGGCCTGAATGCAGCGGTCCTTGCCGTTCTCCTGAGCGAGGATGTGTTCCTGCGCCGCCGGCAACAGGCTCAGCCGTTCCTGCGGCGTGCCCGTGACCCACGCGGAGCGGTCGAAGCCGTGGAACAGGGCACAACAGATCTCGTACTTCTCCAGCATGACCGCGACCGCCTCGCCCTGATCGAGCGCGGTCCGCCCGGTGCCGCCGCTCTCGGTATAGGTCGCGAGCGCCCGCTTGAGTTCTTGGGCGAGCCCGAGATAGTCGACGACGAGGCCGCCCGGCTTGTCCCGGAACACGCGATTGACCCGCGCGATCGCCTGCATCAGCCCGTGGCCGCGCATCGGCTTGTCGACGTACATCGTGTGCAGGCTCGGCGCGTCGAAGCCGGTGAGCCACATGTCGCGCACCAGCACCACCTGAAGCGGGTCCCCGGGGTCGCGGAACCGGCTCGCGAGCGCCTCCCGGCGGGGCTTGTTGCGGATATGGGGCTGCCAGGCGGGCGGGTCGGAGGCCGCGCCGGTCATGACGACCTTGATCCGCCCCTTGTCGTCGTCCTCGTCGTGCCAGTCCGGGCGCAGGCGCGTGAGCTCGCGGTACAGGTCGATGCAGATGCGCCGGCTCATGCAGACGATCATCGCCTTGCCGTCCATGGCCTCGATGCGCTGCTCGAAATGCGCGACGATGTCCTCGGCGACCAGCTCGAGGCGCTGCTCCGCCCCGACCACGGCTTCGAGCTGCGCCCATCGAGTCTTGAGCTTCTCCTTGCGATCGACCTCCTCGCCTTCCGTCGCCTCCTCGAATCCTGGGCCGCTCACGCTCATCGAGCGCCAGCTTGGCGAGCCGGCTCTCGTAGTAGATCGGCACTGTCGCCTTGTCCTCGACTGCGCGCTGGATGTCGTAGACGCTGATGTAGTCGCCGAACACGGCGCGGGTGTTGGCGTCCTGTAGCTCGATCGGCGTGCCGGTGAAGCCGATGAACGACGCGTTGGGAAGCGCGTCGCGCATGTGCCGCGCAAAGCCGTCGACGAAGTCGTACTGGCTGCGGTGCGCCTCGTCGGCGATGACCACGATGTTGCGACGCTCCGAGAGCAGGGGGTGGCGGTCTCCCTTTTCTTCCGGGAAGAACTTCTGGATGGTGGTGAAGACGACGCCGCCCGCTTCGACCACGAGCTTGCTGCGCAGGTCCGCCCGGCTGTCGGCCTGCACTGGCGGCTGGCGCAACAGGTCCCGGCAGCGTGCGAAGGTGCCGAAGAGCTGATCGTCGAGATCGTTGCGGTCGGTCAGCACCACCACGGTCGGGTTGGCCATCGCCGGCTCGCGGATGATGCGCCCGGCATAGAAGGCCATCGTCAGGCTCTTGCCCGAGCCCTGGGTGTGCCACACGACGCCGATGCGCCGATCGCCCGGATTCCCGCCCGGCTTGCGGCCGGACTCGTAGCGACCGGCCTCCTCCCTCACGCGCAGCTCGGCCGCGCGCAGAGTCTCGCCTACTGCGGTCTCGACTGCGTGAAACTGGTGGTATCCCGCCATCTTCTTGGCGAGTCCCCCGCCGCCGTCATTCTCGAACACGATAAAGTCGCGAAGGAGAGCGAGGAATCGCCGCTTCTCGAACGCCCCCTCGATCGCCACCTGGAGCTGGGTGAGGAACACCGGGGCCAGCTCCTCGCCGGAAATGGTGCGCCAGGGCTTGAACCATTCCCACCCGGCGGTGAGGGTGCCGAGCCTGGCCTCGACGCCGTCCGATACGGCGAGCACCGCATTGAAGGTGAACAGCGAGGGCAGCTCCGCCTGGTAG
>JAKZYK010000339.1:0-4208 GCA_047514485.1 Gammaproteobacteria bacterium | reverse complement strand
CCCGAACGGGAGCGCGGATGACGTTCGAAGTCAGGCGTATCCTCAAGGCGTTCGTGGACGCCCAATGGCTTGCCGATTTCGACGGGCGGCTCGCCGACTATCGAGCACGGCTCGAAGGCGGCGGCACGGCCGGCGACGGCGCCGGCAGCGACAAGCAGGACCGGGGCCGCGAAAGCGATCACGGCCGCAATGGGATTGGCAACGACAGCGGCAGTGAGAGAGGCTACGCAGACCGTATCGACAAGGACAACGGCGGCCATCGCGGCAATGACTGAACCACAGATCCTGCACCTCGACTTCCTGGACGACGACACGCTCGCGGGCTACCGCCTGCACCGCCTGGAGGTATTCAACTGGGGCACGTTCGACCGGCGGGTGTGGACGCTGGAGCCGGGCGGACGGAACAGCCTGCTCACGGGCGACATCGGCTCGGGAAAGTCCACCCTCGTGGATGCGATTACCACGTTGCTGGTGCCGGCGCAGCGGGTCGCCTACAACAAGGCGGCCGGCGCCCAGAGCCGGGAGCGCACGCTGCGTTCATACGTCCTCGGCCACTACAAATCCGAACGCAACGAGGTGAGCGGCGCGGCCCGTCCCGTCGCGCTCCGTGACCACAACAGTTTCTCGGTCGTCCTGGGGGTGTTTCACAACGCCGGCTACGGGAAGACCGTGACCCTGGCCCAAGTGTTCTGGATTGCGGAAGCGCAGGGTCAGCCGGCGCGATTCTTCGTGGCTTCCGAGCGCGCGCTGTCCATCGCCGGCGAGTTCGCGCGCTTCGGCTCCGACATCGCCCGGCTGCGCAAGCGGCTGCGCGGCGACCCGGGGGTCGATCTGTTCAACAGCTTCCCGCCCTATGGCGCCTGGTTCCGCCGCCGTCTCGGGATCGACAACGAGCAGGCGCTGGAGCTCTTCCATCAGACGGTCTCCATGAAGTCGGTGGGCAACCTCACCGAGTTCGTGCGCGGACACATGCTGGAGCCGTTCGAGGTGGCGCCGCGGATTGTGTCCTTGATCAACCACTTCGACGATCTGAACCGTGCCCACGAGGCCGTGCTGAAGGCGAAGCGCCAGATCGATCTGCTGGCGCCGCTCGTCGCCGACGGCGAGCGCCATGCCGAGCTCGTCGCGGAGATCGAAGAGCTGCGAGCGTGCCGGGAGGCGCTGCGGGCCTGGTTCGCGGCGCTCAAGCTCGAATTGCTGAACAAGCGTATCGCAAGGCTCGGCGAGGACTGGACCCGGCAGGACACCAGGGTTCGACGCTGCGAGGAGCGGCGCGACGGCGAGCGCCGGCAGGTGGACGAGCTGAGACGTGCCATCGCGGAGGAGGGCGGCGACCGGCTGGAGCGGTTGGCGGCGGAGATCCGGCGGCTCGAGCAGGAACGCGAAGCGCGCGAGCGCAAGGCCCGGCGCTACGCCGAGCTCGTCCGGGCCATCGGCGAGAGCCCGGCCCGGGACGATGCGGAGCTTCTCGCGCAGCGGCAGCGTTTCTCGGACATCACCGAAGACCTCGGCTCGCGCGACGCGAGCCTGCAGAACGATCTCACCGAATGTGCCGTGAGCTTTCGCCGGAGCAAGGAGGAACACGATGCGCTCATGGCCGAGATCGAGAGCCTCAAGACCCGGCGCAACAACATCCCGGCCCAACAGATCGCCATGCGCGCCGCGCTCTGCCGGGCGCTCGATCTGCCGCCGGAGGCGGATATCCCGTTCGCCGGCGAGCTCCTCCAGGTGCGCGAAGAAGAACGCGACTGGGAAGGCGCGGCGGAGCGCCTGCTGCGCAGCTTCGGCCTGTCGCTGCTTGTTCCCGACGCACACTACGCCGGTGTGGCGAGCTGGGTCGACAAGACCCACCTCAAGGGGCGACTCGTCTACTTCCGGGTCCGCGAGGCCCGCGGGGGACGCGAGCGCGACCGGGGCGCCCCGCCACGCCTGCACCCCGAGTCCCTGGTGCGAAAGTTGTCGGTCAAGCCGGACTCGGCGTTCTACGACTGGCTGGAGCGAGAGCTGGCCCGCCGCTTCAACGTGGCCTGCTGCGCCGATCAGAAGCAGTTCCGGCGCGAAACCCACGCCATCACCCGGGCCGGCCAGATCAAGGCCTCCGGGGAGCGGCACGAGAAGGACGATCGTCACCGCGTCGACGATCGCAGCCGCTACGTGCTCGGCTGGACCAATCAGGCCAAGATCGACGCGCTCGAATCCCAGGCGCGCCGGATCGAGTCGGAGCTCGGCGAGCTGGGCGCCCGCATCGCCGGGATGCAGAACGAGCAAAAGGGGATCCAGGAACGGCTCGGCAGCCTGTCGCGGCTGGGCGAGTACACCGATTTCCGGGAGATCGACTGGCCGGCGCTCGCCACCGAGATCGCGCGGCTTCGCGAGGAGGAGCGGCGGCTCGCGACCGCTTCCGACGTGCTCGCGCAGTTGAACGTACGGCTCGCGGAGGTGAACGGGCGTCTGGCGGCCGCCGAGACGGAGTTGGAGACACACCGGGACGCCCGCTCGAAGACCGAGCAGAAGCAGCACGATACCGAGGCATTGCGGGAGCAGACGTGCGCGGTGCTCGACGGAGCCGATCCGACTTCGGAGCCGCTTCGCTCCCGGTTCGAGCGGCTGGGTGAGATGCAGGCCGACGCGCTGGGCGATCATCAGGGAGCGAGCTCGCAAAGCGAGCGGAAGTCTTTGACGGTGGAGTCCTGCGACAACCGCGAGCAGGACATGCGCCACTGGCTCCAGACGCGCATCGACAACGAAGACCTGCGCCTGAAGCGGCTGCGCGACCGGATCATCCAGGCGATGATGGCGTTCAAGGAGGCGTTCAAGCTGGAGACGGCCGAAGTCGATGCCAGCATCGAAGCCGGCTTCGAGTACCGCGCCATGCTCGATCGGCTGAAGGCCGACGACCTGCCGCGCTTCGAGGCCCGGTTCAAGGAGCTCCTGAACGAGAACACCATTCGCGAGGTCGCCAACTTCCAGTCGCAGCTCGCCCGCGAGCGCGAGACCATCAAGGACCGGATCGCGCGCATCAACGAATCGCTGGGCCAGATCGACTACAACCCCGGCCGTCACATCCGACTGGAAGCGCGCCCGGCGCCGGATGCCGACATCCGCGACTTCCAGACCGAGCTCCGGGCCTGCACCGAAGGCGCGCTCACCGGATCGGAGGACGCGCAATATTCCGAGGCCAAGTTCCTGCAGGTGAAGACCATCATCGAGCGCTTCCGGGGGCGCGACGGACTCTCGGAGCAGGATCGCCGCTGGACGGCCAAGGTCACCGACGTACGCAGTTGGTTCGTGTTCGCCGCGAGCGAGCGCTGGCGCGAGGACGACACCGAGCATGAGCACTACTCCGACTCCGGCGGCAAGTCGGGCGGGCAGAAGGAGAAGCTTGCCTACACCATTCTGGCCGCCAGCCTCGCCTATCAGTTCGGCCTCGAATGGGATGCGGTCCGCTCGCGCTCGTTCCGCTTCGTGGTCATCGACGAGGCGTTTGGACGGGGCTCGGACGAGTCCACGCAGTACGGTCTCAATCTGTTCTCGAAGCTCAACCTGCAACTGCTGATCGTCACCCCGTTGCAGAAGATCCACGTCATCGAACCCTTCGTGTCCGGCGTCGGATTCGTCCACAACGAGGATGGCCGGTCTTCCAGGCTGCGCAATCTGTCCATCCAGGAGTATCGAGAGGAGAAGGAGAGGGCAAGGCTCGCGGGCTGAGTGGGGCAGGAATCCATCGACTGATTTCCGGGCGATTTGAATCCGAAACCTGAGTTCACATGGTGATCGAAAGAGATCGTGGGACGGCCCGAATGATGAGATGGACCCCGCCCGCGGATCTGCGCACGCAGGTCCGGAGGCTCTGGGATCGCGGCAAGATTCTCTCCAGTCTGGCGACCGGCGAGACGTTCTTTCCGATACGCCTCGTGCTCAAGCGCCCGAGCGCGGCCGAGCTTCGCGATCACTTCGACGAAGCCCGGACCTGGAGCGCGTCGCTGCGGGCGATGCCGCACGTGCGCCTGACGATGCGTGAGTTCCGCCACCGGGTCTCCGGCGCCAACGCCCTGCCGCACGAAGCGTGGATCGACACTGTCGAGGATGCCGTGGCATGGATGGGCAAACAGCGCGAAACCGCGGCATTTCGGCGTGTGGTGGAGGCGACCGGCGACCGGCAGCCGTCCCTGCTCCCCTGGCTCGCCCGGCGGCCCCTCCAGGCGTTG
>JAKZYK010000338.1:0-7619 GCA_047514485.1 Gammaproteobacteria bacterium | reverse complement strand
TGATCCACGTTGACCGTGTCCACCGAATCGATGAAGTACGGCGCCCAGTTGAAGCCCGGGTCCATCGTGCGATCGTACGCGCCGAAACGCAGCACCACGCCCTTCTCCGGCTCCTGGATAATCCATATGCCCGCGAGCCACCACGCTGCGAGCAGAGCAACGGCAACGAGCCCGACCCCCAGGAAGCCGCCGCGACCGAACCCTCGACCGGGCCCTGCGCCGGACCCTCCACCGGACCCTCCACCACCAGCGGAGCGCCGGCCGAAGAGCCGCCCCCACTGCGATCGCAGCTTGCGGAGGATTTCGTCGAGATCCGGAGGGCCCTGCTGCCTTCCGCGATTCCCCCATGGGTCGCGATCTCCGTTCCCGTCAGGTTGATTCCAAGCCATTCGGTCACTCCCTTGCGCCCCTTCGGGCGAAGCGCCAGTCTGCGGCGACAAGGCCGCGACGGCGAGAAGGTCAAGCGGCCATCTTAGCCCGCATTGCTCGCCAGTTCACGGCTGCCCGCCACCAAGTGGGGTCTCAGCTTCGATTTCTCCCGGCCCGGCAACAAACTCCGCGAGCCTCGTATCTCGACGCAGCCGCGCGTAGGCGGCCGGCTCGATACGAAACGTCATCGAGCTTGCGCCGTCCGGCTCGCCTACCTCTTCCACGACATGCGCGCACGCATGAATCGCCGCCCGCAATCGTCCCTGTGAAGGCGGAATACGCGCGACGTGCGTCACTCGCGAGCGTCCGGCGTGCGATCGTATCGCTTCTATGACGAGTTCCATTCCCGCCCCGGTCTTCGCCGATGCGAGCACGCGCGCGGACCGCGCACCGGGACCGTGCTCCACGCGCGGCCACCCGGACCCGGCTTCGAGCCCCCCGCAAGCAAGCTCGTCGCATTTGTTGAATACCTCGAGCCTCGGGACCTCCCCGGCGCCGATCGCACACAGCACGTCATGCACGTCTCGGATCCTCTCGCGCCGATCCGGCGCCGTCGCATCGACGACGTGCACGAGAAGCTGCGCCTCCTTCGTCTCCTCGAGGGTCGCCCTGAATGCCGCGACCAGGTCATGTGGAAGCTGGCGGATGAACCCGACCGTATCGGCAAGCACGACCGCGTCCCCGCCTCCCAGATCGAACCGGCGCAGAGTCGGATCGAGGGTGGCGAACAATCGATTCTCGGCGAGGACGCCGGCGCCGGTGAGCCGGTTGAACAGGGTCGACTTTCCCGCGTTCGTGTAACCCACCAGCGCAACCACCGGGACACCGGAACGAGACCGGGCGCGCCGGCTGAGCCGGCGGCGTACGCGTACGTGCTCGAGACGCTCGCGCACGACCCGAATCCGCTTGTCGACGAGGCGCCGGTCCGTCTCGAGCTGCGTCTCGCCCGGCCCGCGCAAACCGATCCCCCCTTTCTGGCGCTCCAGATGCGTCCATCCTCGCACGAGCCGTGTGGACAGATGTTCGAGCTGCGCGAGTTCCACCTGGAGCTTGCCCTCGAAGGTGCTCGCACGCTGCGCGAAGATGTCGAGGATGAGGGCACGCCGGTCGAGGACCCTGCACTCGGTATGGCGTTCGAGGTTGCGCTCCTGCGCCGGGCTCAGAGGCTGGTCGAAGAGGACGACCTCGGCGCCGCTCGACTCGACCGCGGTGCGGATCTCGTCGGCCTTGCCGGCGCGGACGAAGAATTTCGGATCCGGGGTCCGGTCAGGGTAGCGCACGGCGCCCACGGTACGCGCCCCGGCCGATGCCGCGAGTTCTCGAAACTCGTCGAGCATGCTTCCCGCGGAGGGCTCGTCCACATGCACGAGGAGCGCCCGTTCACCGGTCGCGGGTCTATCGAACATCAGGCAAGCGCCGGGAAGGAAGCATCATCGGCGGCGAAACGATCGTGCGCGGAAGGTACACGAAAGCACCGCCGGCATCAGAGGCCCGCTCGATCGAATGCGCGTGCACGGGACCGCCATGTGCCCGACCCCGGCGCGCAACGGTTGCGTCATGCGCGGTATCCGCGGAGAGGGTGCCGGCCGCCGCCTGCATCGAGCGCCGGCAACACCGGTTGCGGAGCGCAATGGGATGGTCAGTGATTTCCGGTCTCTTTCAATCGTCTTGATTCCCGATCTCACTATCGGCTTGATTTCCAGCCTCTTTATCGGCTTCGTCCGGCCGCGGAAGCCTCATGTTGCGTGACGGCACCACGGTCGAGATCGCGTGCTTGTAGACCATCTGGCTGACGGAATTGCGAAGCAACACGACGAACTGGTCGAACGACTCGATCTGGCCCTGAAGCTTGATGCCGTTGACGAGAAAGATGGAGACAGGCACCCGTTCCTTTCTGAGCATATTGAGGAATGGGTCCTGCAACGATTGTCCCTTGCTCATGGTCATTCTCCGACGCTGCACAATTTGTTGTTCTTCCGGGCTCCTTCCCGGCACGACCGGAACGGCATGGACCACTGCCTCGCGGCACCATCGTGGACAAGGGCTCGAAAGCAAAGTTCTCCGGCCCGTAACGGCATCGCTCGGATGTTCCTCTTCCCGCGCCCCGGCCCTGGCCGACCCTTCCCCTGAAGACGCTCCTGATGGACAAGGGACCTGAGACCGCTCGATGGCCTAGTGGAATGCGGAAACGCAATCCAGTCAAGCGCCACGGGGCGGCGCGCCGAATGCGCGTCGGAAAAGTGAGAGGATGCGGCAGCCCGGAGAAGAACGAAGGCGTCGAGCTTGCTCGCCCTCCCCTCAAAGCGGCAACTCGCCTTCCACCTCGAAGATCTTCACCAGGAGCGCGACACGCATCCACATGCCGTTGCGCTCCTGGCGCCAGTACATCGCCCGCGGATCGCGATCGACCGAAGGAGCGAGTTCGGGACCGCGCGGCAGCGGATGCATGATTATCGCGTCGGGCCTGAGCGCCGGAAGCTGCTCGGGGCCGATTCGAAACCGCGCGTGTTCGAAGCCTTTCGATTCGTCGCCGACATCGTGTTCGGTCTGAAGCCGCGTGACGTATATCGCATCCAGCTCGCCGATCACCGAAGCGAGTTCCTCCGTCTCCTCGAAGGGGATGGCGTGCTCGCGAAGATGGTCCTTGATGTCCCCGCCCATCGCGAACGCTTCGGGAGCAATCAGCACGATCCGGACGTCGCGGTAGTTCTTCATGAGGTATGCAAGCGAGCGCGCGGTGCGCCCGCGGCGGAGATCGCCCATCAGGCCGATTGTCTTCCCGTCGATTCCGCCCCGATGCTCGAAGCTGCGCTCGAGGGTGTAAATGTCGAGCAGGGCCTGGGTCGGGTGCTGATCCTTGCCACTGCCGGCATTGACGATCGGGACCGGTCGCTCGATTCGGTCCATCAGCGCCGCGGACTGCGCCGCCATCCCCGGTTCGTGGGTGCGCATGATGATCACGTCCACGTAGGAGCTGAAGGTCCGGATGCTGTCCTCGAAGCTCTCGCCCTTGACCTCCGACGAGATCGACGGGTCACGGATCTCGCTCGTACGGACGCCGAGCAGATGACAGGCATTGTCGAAGGACAGGAACGTCCGCGTGGACGGCTGGGTGAAGTACAGCATCGCGCGCTTGTGCGGAAGCAGCGTCTGCAGCGAACGGGCGCCGAGTCTCGACTTCGCGTGCTGCCGCAGCCGGGTGGCCAGGGAGCAGAGGTCGTCGAGCAGGGCACGGTCGAATTGCCGGGGGTCGAGGACGTGGAAGAGGCGATCGTTGCGCTGGCCCAACCCAGATGCTCCATCCCCGGCGAGGGCGCCGTTGTACCAGACAGGCCCCGCGGGCGCCAACGAACTGCGTAGCCGGCTGTCGTGAACGTCTCAACCCGGCCTCGCATGGCGAACGCTTGTCGCGTGAACCCGAGTGAAGACCATGTTCGAGAAATGCGATTCCGCCACACCCGCACGCAAGGCACCGCAGCGGGCACCGTACGCGGTACGGGACATCAGACGTGCAGATCCGGTGGCGCGATGTGGCGCCGGAATCCCTCGCGCTGCGCAAGTCTCGCGAGCCATGCATCGAGGTGCGGAGTGGCCGGTCCCGACTGGGCGAACACCCGCCACCGATGCGCCGCCGCTCCGGCCGGGATGTCACCCATCGAGAAACGATCACCGGCGAGGTAGGCGTTGCCGGCAAGATGGGCGTCCAGGATTTCGAGCGCCGGCGTGATTCCGTTCACCGCCGCCTCGACCGCTCCCGGTGTGCGCAAGTCTTCGCGCAAGCGTCTGAGCTCCATCACCAGGGCATGCAGGTGCGGCTCGAGGTACTCGTTGGTCCACGCCATCCACTGGATGGCGCGTCCCGCGGTCTCGGGGCTCCCGTCGACCAGAGTTCCGAGCCCGTACCTGAACCCGATATAGGCAACGACGGCATTCGACTCCCAGAGCACGAAGCCCCCGTCGTCGATCGTGGGCACGGTGCCGTTTGGATTCATCGCCCGGTACCACGATGCGCCGACGCCACCGTACGGTTCGGCCCCCGTGGAGACGTGGCCGTCCGGGCCCATCGTCGCGCTCGCGAGCGTCAGTTCGAACCCGACGCCGGCCTCGACGCAGGCCCACAGCACGCGCTGCGTGCAGATCGAGTTCGGTCGTCCCCAGATCCTGATCATGGCTGTCCGCCGGCGTGCTGCCCGTTGCGAACGCGAGCATAGGCCATCCCGTCCGACCCGATCACCTTCGACTCCCGCTTCGTGGCGGACGCGAGGGATGCCGGAAGCGATGCACGGCGCGACGGTCCGCAGATGCCGGGCAAGCCGCTGTAGTACACTCGCGGCCCGCACGCGTGGGCAACCCGCGCCCGGCGGCCGGCTGGAACCGATTTCAAGTGCATCGCGGCACCATCTTCGTCGAGGAATGCGAGATTCTGGCGCACGAGGCGCATCCGGCCGGCCAGTGGAGGCTGCGCATCCACGCGCCGAGGATCGCCGCCAGTGCGGCGCCGGGGGCTTTCGTGCACGTGAGCTGCGACCCGCTGCTCGCGATGCGCCGTCCGATGTCCCTGATGCGGACCGACCCTTCCGACGGCTGGGCCGACATCCTGTACAAGGAGGTAGGCCACGGCACGAGACTCCTCGCCGCGAAGGGCCCCGGCGCGCGACTGAGCGTCATCGGACCCATCGGACGGCCGTTCGAAGCGGTTCCCGGCCGGCGCCGGGCGCTGCTGCTCGGCGGAGGAGTCGGCATCCCGCCCATGGTCTTCCTCGCCGACCGGCTGCGCCACGACCGGTCGATCTCGATGTTCGTCGTGATCGGCTCCGAGGTCCCGTTCCCGTTCGAGACGCAGGCGTCGACTATCGACGTACCAGGACTCGCGGGAGACGCGAATGCCACGATGTCGCTCCTCGAACGGTGGGGGATCGCGGCACGGCTCGCGAGCGGAGCCGGATTCGCCGGCTGTCACGGCGGCTTCGTCACCGATCCGGCGAGGGTCTGGCTGGACGCTCTCGACGATGACGCGCGTGCCGAAGTCGCGGTCTACGCATGCGGGCCGGTGCCGATGCTCGAAGCCTGTGTCGACCTCGCCCGCGAATACGCCCTCCCCTGCCGGGTCTCGCTCGAGGAGTACATGGCCTGCGCGGTCGGCGGATGCGCCGGATGCGCGGTGCGGATCCGCACCGGCGACGGCCCCGCGATGAAGCGGGCGTGCGTGGACGGTCCGGTGTTCGACGGCCACTCGATCGTCTTCGGCGACTGATTGCGGATGCCGCCGATGAAGACGCCGAACGAAGCTCCCAAACCCCTCGCTAGCATTCGCGTGCTCGAGATGGGTCAGCTCATCGCGGGACCGTTCGCCGGGTGCATGCTCGCGTACTTCGGCGCAGAGGTCGTCAAGATCGAGGCTCCGGGTACGGGAGACCCGCTGCGCAACTGGCGTGTGCTCAAGGACGGCACGTCGCTGTGGTGGCGCGCGATGGGGCGGAACAAGAAATGCGTCACGCTGAACCTGCGCGAGCCGAGGGGCCGGGAAATCGCCCGCACCCTCGCGCTGCGCTCGGACGTGCTCATCGAGAACTTTCGGCCCGGGACGATGGAGAAATGGGGCCTCGGCCCGGAGGATCTGCGCGCCGAGGCCCCCGAGCTCGTGTACGCACGCGTCTCGGGGTACGGCCAGACCGGCCCGTTCGCGACGAAGCCGGGCTTCGCATCGGTGTGCGAGGGCTTCGGCGGATTCCGCTACATCAACGGCTTTCCCGGCGAGGCGCCGGTGCGTCCCAACCTGAGCCTCGGCGACACCCTCGCGGCCCTGCACGCCGTGATCGGGGTGCTGCTCGCGCTGGTGCACCGAAACCGCATCGACGGCCGCTCCATCGGGGGTTCGGGGCAGGTCGTCGACATCGCGATCTACGAATCGGTGTACAACGTCCTCGAAGCGATGGTGCCGGAATACGACGGCGCCGGCATCGTGCGCGAGCCGTCGGGCTCCACCCTGACCGGAATCGTTCCCACCAACACCTATCCGTGTGCGGACGGCCGGTACGTGATCATCGGCGGGAACGCGGACTCGATCTTCAAGCGGCTGATGCGCGCGGCGGGACGGGACGATTTCGCCGACGACCCTCGACTATCCGACAACGCGGGAAGAGTCGCGCACCAGCGCGAGGTGGACGACGCGATCGCGCAGTGGACCCGCACCCTCGACGCCGATCGGGTGCTCGAGATCCTCGACGGTGCCGGCGTCCCCGCCGGCCCCATCTACAGCGTCGCGGACATGGTCGACGACCCGCAGTACAACGCCCGCGGGCTGTTCGAGACGGTCGAGGTCGCGGGCGAATCCCTGAAGATTCCGGCCCTGACCCCGAAGCTCGGCCGCACCCCCGGCGCGACGCTGTGGCCCGGACCCGAGCTCGGGGCGCACAACCGCGAGATCTACATCGACACCCTCGGACTCGACGAGGCGGAACTCCGCTCGCTCGAGAGCGACGGGGTCGTCTGACCCGCGTGCCAGGGTCGCGAGAGACGCCCCGGCGGATGCCGGATACCTTGCGACCGACTGACTACTCGAGGTTCCGGGTTTGTTTCCGGTCCGAGTCGACGGAGACGGAATCCCGGCCGCGTGATGTGCGCGAGCATCGATTCGATCAACCAGCTCGGCACAAAAATCGGCTTCAAGAACAGGCAGGGAGGTGCTAACTTGCTTGATGTCCGCACCGGCTCGGCCCCGAAATCATGGAGCGATCATGCCGCAACTCCCAAGGACGTCATGCGGAGGGGGATGACGAGACGCGCTGACCTGCCGCCGAGTATGTTAAATGCCACATGTTCGACACAACCACAAAAGGGGGATCACGATGTCCACGACAGACAATCACCAGGTACCGTCCATCCGGCGCTGCTTCAAACCGGTTGCCCGAACACTCGCCGCAGTGACCGCGGCCGTTGCGAGCGCATTCGCCTTCAGCGGCGCCGGCCATGCCGCCGAGTGCAAGGATCCCGACGCGCTCACATTCGCAATGGTGCCGACCGAAGAGACCGTCGCCGAGCTCGAACTCTACAAGCCGGTCACCGATCGCATGGCCGAGCTCACCGGCAAGAAGATCCAGTTCTTCATGCCCACCTCCTACGCCTCGGTCGTGGAGGGCATGCTCGGCGGCTTCGTCCACGTGGCGGTGCTGGGCCCCTACTCCTACGTG
>JAKZYK010000337.1:0-3647 GCA_047514485.1 Gammaproteobacteria bacterium | reverse complement strand
TGGACCTATCGGCTCGACGGATCGTTGCTCGGCTGTCGCGGCATGGAGAAGACGCGCGGGTTCGACAAGGAAGGCAACGGCCTCGCTCCGGTCCGGCTCGGCATCTGGGCGGGGTTCATCTTCGTGTGCTTCTCCGACGAGTGCCCCGACCTCACCACATGGCTCGGCGACTTGCCGGCGCAGTTCGGCTCGTATCGGTTCGAGACGTTCGAGCTTGTGCGCCGCAGGCACTACGATCTCGACTGCAACTGGAAGCTCTACATCGAGAACGCGATGGAGGACTACCATACTCCAACCGTACACAAGAGCTCGATCGGGCTGCAGGAGACGGACCTGATCAGGACGATCGGCGAGTGGGACTCGATCCACATGGAAGGCGAGGACACCATCGCCGTCCTCCCGGAGGACAACACTCCGTTCCCGCACGTCGAGGGTCTCGAGGGACGGCCCGCGTCCGGAACCTCGTTCACCGTCCTCTATCCGACGACGTTCTTCGGCTCCACGCAGGACTGCATGTGGTGGCTGCAGACGATCCCGAACGGCCCGCGCAGGTGCCGCGTGATCCAGGGTTCGTGCTTTCCCGCATCAACTGTGGCGCGGCCCGACTTCGGCGAGCACGTGGGCAAGTACTACAAGCGGTGGGACAAGTCGATTCCCGAGGACAACGCGATCTCCGAGCGCCAGCAGGCCGGCCTCGAATCGGCGGCAGCGGTCTCCGGCCGGCTCTCGGTGCACGAGCCGGTGGTGCACTCGTTTGCGAACTGGGTGCTCGATCGAACGATTGGCAGCGCTTGAGCCCGCCCGGACCACGCCGCGTCCAGCCCGCGCCCCGCTCACTGTTGCGATGAGTACAGCCACGTCCGTGCGGCGCTTCACTGCGGCGCGCTCATTGGACGTTCCCGGACCGAGCGCGATGGGCCGCTTGCCAGCCCTTCGGCCGTCGTATCAGGCTCTTTGGGTAGAACCCTCGCTCAACGCGCCAACCGGCCTATACCATCGCACCGCTCGCAATTCCGCATCGATAACGGAGCATCACGCACCATGCCCGACGCCATGAACACCATCTTTGGTCGCGAGGCCTTTCTCGCGCTGCTCGAGAGCGAGGGAGTGACGCATCTTATCGGGAATCCCGGCACCACCGAGCTTCCGATCATGGCCGCGCTGCCCGACCGGCCGGCGATCACATACGTCATGGCGTTGCAGGAAGCGCTGGTGGTCGCGATGGCGGACGGCTACTCGCGCGCGTCCGGCGACCTCAGCGCCTGCAACGTACATGTCGCACCGGGGCTCGGCAACGCCATGGGCTCGCTCTACAACGCAAAGTGGATGGGATCTCCGATCATCGTCACCGCCGGTCAGCAGGAGCAGGGTCACGGGCTCACCGAGCCGATGCTCTACGACCCGCTCGTGCCGATCGCGCAACCCCTCGTGAAATGGGCGGTGGAGGTCACCCGGCTGCAGGACCTGCCGCTCATCGTGCACCGCGCGGCGAAAATCGCGATGACCCCGCCGACCGGGCCGGTGTTCATCTCACTGCCCGGCGACATCCTCAACGAACAGGATGCGCTCGACGTTGGCCGGCCCACGCGGGTCGACACGGCCGGCCGGCCAAGCGATGCGGCGCTGGATCGCCTCGCGGACCGGCTGCTCGCCGCGCGGCGCCCGGTGATCGTGGCCGGCCACGAGATCGCGACATCCGACGCCCTCGGAGAAGCCGCGGCGATCGCGGAGCTGCTCGGCGCCCCGGTCTACCAGCAGACGGTGTGCCACGGCGCTCACTTCCTCTCCGAGCATCCGGCGTTCATGGGCGGGCTGACCCGCGATCAGCGAGACGTCCGCGACACCCTCTCGCCCTACGACCTGATGTTCTGCATCGGCTCCGATGTGCTGCGCATGTCCGTCTACAGCGCGATCGATCCGATGCCCGAGAGCATGGCGGTGGTTCAGCTCGGGCTCCGAGACTGGGAGATGGGGAAGAACTACGCGGCGGAGATCGCGCTGCGCGCCGACGTGAAGGAGACCCTCGCCGCGTTGGCGCCCCGGATCGAGCGCAAGCGCGGCGGCGCGGGAGCGGAGAAGGCGGCGGCCGCGATCGCGGCGCTCGGCAAGTCGAACTGGTCGGCAAGGCGCGAAGCCGCCCGCGCCCGCGCGCTGGCGGGTACGGGCGCCACCCCGATGCCCCCGGATCTGGCGATGCTTCGCATCGTCGAAGCGTTGCCGGAGGACGCGGTCATCGTCGAGGAAGGGATCCTGAGCGCACGCGCCCTGCCCGCGCTCTATCCGTTCCGCGACGCCAAGGCGTTCTTCGGCCTCGGCAGCGGCGGCATCGGGTTCGCGATGGCAGGAGCGGTGGGGGTGCAGCTTGCGCTGCCCGACCGTCCGGTTGTCGCCATCGTCGGCGACGGCAGCGCGATGTACAGCATCCAGGCGTTATGGACTGCCGCGAATGCCAAGCTTCCGATCACCTACGTCATCGCCAACAACGGCGGCTACCGCATCATCAAGGAGCGGCTGAAGTCGTTCCACGGCGTCGAGCGCTACACCGGCATGGAGTTCAAGGACCCGGCGATCGACTTCACCGGACTCGCCCGCGCGATGGGCGTCACTGCGATGCGCATCACGGACCCCGGCGACATCGGACCCGCCATCGCGGAATCGACCCGGCGCAACGGACCGACGCTCCTCGACGTGGTGGTCGACGACGGATTCGGGAACGAGGGGCGGTAGGAGCTGGCGTTCCTTGTCACCCGTTGTGTTCCTCGATCCGATTCCACAACCTCGGCTATCGAACGGTGATACATGGCGCCGTCCCCGGAGAATAGGCGAAATGGCTCATTCAACTTCACACCGGCAATCGAACCAAGCGCTTGACCAAGCCAGGCAGCGGGCCTAGCGTGGTCGACGGAGTCGGTGGGGTGCGCCGGATGCGCGCTCGCGGTTTCGGAACGAGGCGGGGCAAGGAGTCCGGGAAACATGACACGTCACGTGAAGATCGGCGAAGCCAAGACGCACCTGTCCGCGCTGCTGGCCGAGGTGGAGGCCGGCGAGGATCTCGTCATTTGCCGCGGCCCGATGCCGATTGCCCACGTTACGCGGATTGATGGCGGACAGGAACATGCCGCGCTGTTCGCGACCTTGCGCCGGGAACGGGCGAAGCAGCAGGCGGTGACAACGCCCGAGATTCTGTCCTGGCGCCACGAGGGGCACGCACGCTGATGGCGTTCGTGCCCGACGTCTCGATCGCGGCCGCGTGGCTGCTGCCGGACGAGGAGGCGGGGCTGGCCGATCCGGCGCTCGACCGGCTGGCCGGCGAAACAGCCAGCGTCCCGAGCCTGTTCTGGCACGAACTGCGAAATCTGCTGCTGTCGGCCGAACGCCGGGGGCGGCTCGGCCAACACCATGCCGATGCTTCCATGGCCCGGCTCCGCCGGCTTCCCATCCGTTGTCCGGGCGAAGCGGAAGACCATCACGTCCTGGCGCTGGCGCGCCGCCATCGTCTCACGGCCTACGACGCCAGCTACCTGGCTCTCGCAATCCGGGAAGGCTGCCCGTTGGCGAGCCTGGACCGCCGGTTGAACGATGCGGCCGCGGCCGAAGGCGTAGCACCGTTCGTCTGACCGAGTGTCCACGTAATCGGGTCAACTCCA
>JAKZYK010000336.1:0-6058 GCA_047514485.1 Gammaproteobacteria bacterium | reverse complement strand
CGCTTTGCCCTGATCGCCTCCTGCGGTAGAAAAGGGGGCATCGGCATCAGGCTTCGTCAGGGTCGGACCGGCATTCTGCCCCAGACGCCCTCGGCAAAGCACGGCTCGCCGGGGGTCGTGGCGGCTGCTCTCGTGAATCTGTCGTGATAGCGTCGTGATACTTGACCTTCTAGAATGACAGCCGGTCGGATCGCAAGCTGCGATACGGCTCCAACACGATTGAATCGGCTCGTCTCAACTCGTTTCAAGGAGAATCCCATGGATGTCAAAACCAACTCCAGCTTGGCGCTCGCCGCCGCCGCGGCGGCGATGTTCGCTTTCGCGCCCATTTCGGCCAGCGCGGCCGACGAAGTGAAGTGCGTGGGCGCCAACGCCTGCAAAGGTCAGAGCGCTTGCAAGACGGCAACCAGCGAATGCAAGGGCCTGAACACCTGCAGTGGAAAGGGGTTCGTCATGGCCACCGACGAGGCTGCGTGCACGGAGGCCGGCGGTACGGTCGAGGCCAGCTAAGGCGCGTCCCTCGTCCAGCCCGTAGGCACGGAGCGGATCGGGTGCGTTTCCCCGATCCGCTCCGTGCCGCTTTCGGAGAGCCCACACCCCGGCGCTGTCCTGCTTTCGGCGGGCGAGATCCGTACCCTTCACTATCGGGAGATTCGTTTCCCGGCCGGGTGCGCTTCCCCGATCCGCTCTGCACCACTATCGGAGAGCTCGTGTTCCGGCGCTGCCCCGACTCCGCGGCCGGGACCCGCATCCCTTTCCATCGTGAGGTCCGTTTCCAGACATGAGCACTCCGCTCCCGTCGCGCCGGGACGCGAAGACCGACGGCCCCGCCGACAGACCCTTCCTCGGCTTCGGATTGGGGCTCAGACCGGAGCACTACCTGGAGGTGCTCGAGAGCCGGCCGGCCGTCGACTGGTTCGAGATCATCAGCGAGAACTATCTCGTCGACGGGGGGAAGCCGCTGCACTTCCTCGATCGGATCCGCGAGCACTACCCGATGGTCATGCACGGGGTGTCGCTCTCCATCGGGAGCACCGACCCGCTCGACCTCGAGTACCTCGCGGCCCTGAAGCGGCTCGCTGGCCGGGTCGAGCCGGCATGGGTCTCGGATCACCTGTGCTGGACGGGCATCGACGGCCGCAACCTGCATGACCTGCTGCCGTTGCCGTACACCGAGGAGGCGATTGCGCACGTCGCCGAGCGTGTCAGCCGGGTGCAGGACTCCCTCGGCCGGCAGATCCTGCTCGAGAACGTTTCGAGCTACGTGACGTACACCGACTCGCGCGTCTCCGAGTGGGAGTTCCTGGCCGCCGTCGCCGAGCGGGCCGACTGCTGCATCCTGCTCGACGTCAACAACATCTACGTGAGCGCCCACAATCACGGATTCGATGCGCTCGCGTACCTCGACGGGGTGCCGTCCGAACGCGTTCTGCAGATCCATCTCGCCGGCCACAGCTACAACGGATCGCTGATCATCGACACCCATGATCACCCGGTGCCGGACCCGGTGTGGGAGCTGTATGTCGAGGCGATCGCGCGCCTCGGGCCGGTCTCCACGATGATCGAGCGCGACGACGACATCCCGCCCCTCGAGGTGCTGCTCGCCGAGCTTGCGCAGGCGCGTTCGCTGGCGGAGTCCGCGGGCTGCCGCTGCCGCCCGTCGCCGTCATGACACCCCCGGACATGGTCGCTCTGCACGATCTGCAACGAAGCTTCCAGGCCTACGTGCTGGGGGAAGCGGATGCGCCGCCGCCGACGGTGGCCGGCACCGGTGAGGCGTCGGCCGAGGATCGCCTGTACGTCTACGCGGAAGCGATCCGGCTACGATTTCTGGAAGTGCTCGGCCAGGATTATCCCGGTCTGCATACGCTTGCGGGCGACGACGAGTTCCGGACCCTGGGACTCGCGTACGCGGCGGCGCAACCGTCGCATCATCCGTCGATCCGGTGGTTCGGTCGTCATTTGCCGGCGTTCCTGCACTCCACCGCGCCGTGGCGGGACCACCCGGTGCTGGGCGAGATGGCCCTGTTCGAATGGGCCAAGAGCGAGCTCCTGGACGCCGCCGACAGCCCGGTGGTCGGCATCGAGGACATTGCCGCCATCCCTCCGGATCAGTGGGCCGGCATCCGGCCGCGGCTCAAGCCCGCGGTGCGGCGGCTCGCGCTGGAATGGAACGTACCGAGTCTTTGGAAAGCCATCGATCGCGGCGACGCACCGCCGCCCCCCGCCCGCGTGGAACGGGCGGTGGACTGGCTGCTCTGGCGCCAGGACCTTCTCATCCGCTGGCGATCGATCGAGCTCGACGAGGCGTGGGCGCTCCAGTGCTGTGCCGGCGGCGAGGACTTCGGCTCGATCTGCACCGGGCTGTGCGAGCGGGTCGGGGAAGACACGGCGGCGTTTCGTGCCGCCACCTACCTCAAGCAGTGGGCAGCCGACGGCGTGCTGGAGACGGTATGAGCCGCGTCACGACCGTGGTCGGAGACTCGGGCTTTCCGGCTGCCATGGCCGGGTCCGCGCGGGTCCGCCGTCGTCGTCCCAATCGAACAGGACGACCGTGGTAGCCAGTAGGAAACATCCACGAGACATCGATGTCTCATCACGCAGTAACATGCAACTTTCAACGTAACGACAGGAGGAGTGAACAGTGACGACTAAATCCACTATCGCCAAGGCGTTGCTCACAGGCGCCGCGATCGCGGCAATGAGCAGCCAGGCGGCAGCGAAACCCAACGCGCAGTTGACAATCGCCGACAATGCCCCGGAGGCGGTGAAGACCGCGTTCGCGCAATGGATCGGGGGCGAATCGCCGAGCGGGCGCAAGGACAAGTGCTACGGCATCGCGCTCGCGGGCGAGAATGACTGCGCGGCGGGAGCGGGCACGAGCTGCGAAGGAACCTCCACCGTGGACTTCCAGGGCAATGCGTGGACAAACTCGCCGAAGGGGAGCTGTGAGTTCATCATCTCCCCCGAAGGGTCGGGTTCGCTGACCGCCCTCGATCGCAACAAACCCTGAGCGCCGCGTTGCCGGCACCGGACCGGTCGAGCGCGATGAGCGGCTTGGGCGGTCCGGACCCGGGGGCGGCCTCAGGCAATCCTGCGTCGAGAGTGTCCCCGCGCATCGCGAGTCCTCACCGTTGCCAGCCCTGGATCGGTCGAACACGATGAACGACCCCGGCCGAATCGGCGCCGGGGTCGGCCTCAAGCAGCCCAGGGTCGAGAGTGTGCTCGCGCACCGCGAGCCTTCCCTGCTACCGGCGTCGGATCGGTCGAACACGATAAACGCCCCCGGCCGAATCGGCGCGGGGGTCGGCCTCAAGCAACCCTACCTCGAGAGCGCGCTCGCGCACCGCGAGCCCTCCCTGTGGTTCGAAGTCCATACCGAGAATTACATGGTGGCGGGTGGCCCGCGCCTTGCGCAGTTGCGGCGGGTCCGGGAGGCGTTCCCGGTGAGCTTCCACGGGGTCGGCGCGTCGCTCGGTGGCCCGGCCCCGCCCGAGCCCCGGCACCTGTCCGCGATCAAGCGCCTGGTTGACGAGTTCGCTCCTGTCCTGGTATCGGAGCACGCAGTCTGGTCGAGCGCGAACGGCGTCTGGTTCGCGGATCTCCTGCCCCTGCCTCGGACCGGCGACGCACTGCGGCAGTTGGTGGAAGGCGTGGACCGGTACCAGGATGCGATCGGGCGCCGCATCCTGATCGAGAACCCGACCAACTACCTGCCGTTCGTGAGCGAGATGGACGAGCCGGACTTCCTGAACGAAGTTGTCGGACGCAGCGGATGCGGGTTGCTGCTCGACCTCAACAACGTGTACCTGAGCGCCTGCAACTGCGGCATCGATCCCGAACGGTACATCGAAGCCTTGTCGGGCGACCGAGTCGAAGAGATCCATATCGCCGGGTTCGAAGCCGACGAGAACCTCGGCGAAAAGCTGCTGATCGACACCCACGCCGCGCCGGTGAGCGAAGCGGTGTGGGATCTCCTGGACTTCACGCTCGCGCGCCTCGGCCCGAGGCCGGTGCTGCTCGAGCGCGACGGCAAGCTGCCGCCGTTCGAGGCGCTGATGGAGGAGCGGCGTCGAGCCGAGGCGGCGTTGTCGCGGCAGTACGCGGGCTCGGAGCGGGCCATTGCTTGACGGGTACACCGGCGCGTTCACCCGCTACCTGCGCACCGGCACGGTAGGCGCGCTGTCCGAATACTGTGCCGAGGACGCCGACCTCTCCCGGCTCCGGGTCTATCGCAACGGATTCCTCAGAGCCTGCATCGAGGCGCTGCGAGCGAGCTACCCGTCGGTCGAGCGGCTAGTTGGAGAGGAGCGCTTCCCGGCCCTCGCTCGTCCCTACGTCGAGGCACACCCTCCCCGCACCGCAAGCCTCGTGGAGTACGGCGAAGACTTTCCCCGATTCGTCGAGAACGCGCGCGATATGCATGGCCTCGACTATCTCGCGTCGTTCGCGGCGTTGGACCGCGCGTGGTCCGATGTCTATTTCGCCGAAGATGCGGACGTCGCGGCGCGACCGGCCGAGGCTGCGGCTGCGCTGACCGGCGGAGCCTCCAGCGATGCCGGGGCGTGCTCGAATCCGGGTGGCAGGCGCGCGTCAGGGGTACAATCGGCGGCGGACACGGACGGTCCCGGAGCGACCGGGCCGGCCGGCGGCATCCCCGGCGAGGCCGATGCACTCATGAGTCTGCGCGGCCGGCTCGCGCCGTGGGTGCGTATGGTGTCGCTTGACTACTGCGTGCTTCACGCGTGGAGCCGGCTTCGCCAAGGCGAGCTCGGGCAACGGATCGAGGTCCAGCACGCCCCTCAACAGGCCCTGATCTGGCGCGGAGGCGCCGAAGTTCTCTACCGCGACTTGGCGTGTCCCGAGCACACGTTCATCGCTTGCGTCGCGGCGGGACGGCCGTGCGGAGAGGCGGCCGTCGCCGCGCTCGATATCGACGCAGGGTTTGATCTGGTAGCGACTTTCGCATCACTGTTGCACCATCACGTACTGACCTTCGAGCACTGAAGGCCAGCGAGGCGAGTTGTTCGGCGATCCGGTCTCGTCGTCGCATCGACTCATACCGGCGTTCAGGCGCCGCATATCGTCTGGGAGCATCGCAATCATGACATCGGCATACCGCGGTCTGGTCGTTCGTGTCGGGGGGTGGCTGGAACCGCTCGCCCTGCTGGCTCTCAGGTTGGCCGGCGCCAAGGTGTTCTGGGAGTCCGGCTTGACGAAGTGGAACGGCTTCCTGCAGTTCAACAAGGACAAGTACGATCTGTTCCTCTACGAGTTCTTCTGTCCCGATCCCCCACGGCCCGGAGCAGTGCAGCTCTGCGACTCCGCTACCCTCGAATACGTCGAAGGGTCGGCGATGGTCTCGGCGATCAAGGCGCTGGCGGTCATGGCCGGAGTCGTGGAAGTCGCGTTGCCGGTGCTGCTGGTGATCGGATTCCTGAACCGGCTCGCCGCGCTCGGGCTGCTCGGGATGACGCTGTTCATCCAGCTCGCGGTGTTCCCCACCTGGGGTCACTGGTGGAATCCCGCCATGTGGTGGGCGGTGGTGCTGCTCGCCCTGGTCGCGTGCGGTCCCGGCGCCTGGTCTCTCGATCGCCTGCTGGGCCTGGAGGGCAAACGCAACGCGTGAGCGCCGCGGGCGCGGAGACGGTGACGGTGACGGCAAAGATGGGCTAGTTCCGTACTACGGTCACGGTACAACCCGCGTGGCGTGCGACCCTGGCGGAATTCGGGCCAAGCAGAAAGTCCGCGAGGGACGGACGGTGGGCGCCCATGACGATTTGCTTGATATCCAGATCCTTGGCAGCCTCGACAATTTCCCGATAGACCGTACCGTTTCGAACGACGACCCCTGCACGCATCTCCTTGGGAATGTGGTTGACCGCTATCTCGCCGAGGCGTTTCGCCGCCTCATCTTTCCACTCTTGCAATGGATAGTCTGCGGAGCCCTGCATCTCGCCGCGAATCGCATAGCGAACGTCGAGCCCCGCCGGAATGCCCGGAATCACAGTCATCAAGAATAACCTGGCGCCTTCGACACCGGTGGCCATCTCGACCG
>JAKZYK010000335.1:0-18185 GCA_047514485.1 Gammaproteobacteria bacterium | reverse complement strand
CGGGCCGAGCCGATCATCGCCGCCACGTCGCCCCGGAAGTCCCGGGGGTGGCGTACGTTGAGCACGATCATCTCGTAGACATCCTCGCGCAACCGCCCTCGGTCGTAGAGCCGCAACGGTGGAATGCGCACGCCCTCCTGCCAGATCTCGGTCGCGAGGGGGTTGTAGGCGCCGTGGGTGGCCCCGCCGATGTCGCTCTGGTGCGAGCGGTTGATCGACCAGAACGCGAGCGTGCCGCCGTCGAAGACCGGTACGAAGGCGGTCAGATCCGGTAGATGGTTGCCGCCCCGGTCGGGGTCGTTCAACAGGAACACGTCCCCGGGATGGATGTCCTCGCCGAAGTAGTCGTGCACCGCCTTCCCCGCCCAGGGCAGGGCGCCGACGTGGATCGGGACGTGCTCGGCCTGGGCGACGAGGCGCCCGTCCGGGTAGCAGATGCCGGTCGAGAAGTCGCGGCTCGAGTTGAGGATCTGCGAGTACGAGGTGCGCAGCATCGCCTCGCCCATCTCCTCGACGATGGCGCCGAGGCGGTGCTGTACCACCGAGACCGTGATCGGATCGATCATTCAACCTCCAAGAAAAATCCGCTTGACCTCGTCGCTGCCGAGCAGCTCGTCGGAGCGGCCCTCGAGCACGAGGCGCCCGCTCTCCAGGATGTAGCCGCGTTCGGCAAGCCCGAGCGCGGTCTGCACGTTCTGCTCGATGAACAGGATCGCCACGCCGGTCTCGTTGATCCGGCGCAGCACGTCGAAGGTATGCCGCGCGGCAGCCGGCGACAGGCCGAGCAGCGGCTCGTCGACCAGCAGCAGATGCGGGCGGGCCATCAGCCCGCGTCCGAGGGCGAGCATCTGCTGTTCGCCGCCGCTCATCGAGTGGGCAAGCTGATCCTCGCGCTCGGCGAGCCGTGGGAACAGCTCGTAGACGCGCCGCAGCGTCTCCGCCCGCTCGCCGCGCGCGGCCGGATTGTAGCCGCCGAGCCACAGGTTCTGGCGTACGGTGAGGTAGGGGAAGACGCGCCGGCGCTCCATGATGTGCACGAGGCGCCGGCGCACGATCTCGTGCGGCGGGCGCCCGCCGATCGGCTCGCCCTTGAACTCGATGGTCCCGGCGCGCGGCGGGCGCAGTCCGGAGACGGCGTTGAGCACCGTGCTCTTGCCGGCGCCGTTCGGGCCGAGGATGCTGACAATCTCGCCCTCGGCGACCCGCAACGACACGCCCCAGATCACCTGGTAGTCGCCGTAGCAGACCTCCAGATCGGTGACCTCAAGCATAGGAGGCGCCGAGGTAGGACTCGATGACGGCGCGATCGCCCTGGATCGCCTCCGGCACGCCCTCTGCGATCTTTGTCCCCAGATGCAGCGCCACCACGCGATCGGCGAGCGACATCAGCACCTGCATGTTGTGCTCGATCAGGACGATCGTCATGCCTTCGCGCCGCAGCCGCTCGATGAGCTCGATGAGGCCCGGGATGCTGCGCTGGTCGACACCGCCGGTCACCTCGTCGAGCAGCAGCAGGCGCGGCCGGGTCGCCATGGCGCGGGCAAGCTCGAGGCGCTTGCGTTGCCCGGTGCTCAGACCGTGCGCGTGAACGCGCCGCTTGTCGAGCAGCCCCACGAAGTCGAGCGCCGCGAGCGCCGCATTGCGAGCACGCCGCATGTTCGAGTCGTGCTGCATGATGCCCACCATGACGTTCTCCTCGGCCGTCATGTGGACGAAGGGCTTGAGCTTCTGGAACGTACGTGCGATGCCGAGGCGGTTGATCCGGTGCGGGCCGATGCCCCGGATCGACCGGCCGTCGAGCCGCACGTCACCCTCGTCGGGCGTCTCGAAGCCGGTGATCAGCTCGAACAGCGTCGACTTCCCGGCGCCGTTCGGCCCGATGACCCCGAGGATCTCGCCGGCCTCGGCCCGGAACGAGATCGCATCGTTGGCGACGAGGCCGCCGAAGCGCTTGGTCAGGTTCGTGACCTCAAGCATCGCCGGCCCGCACGAAGAGCCTGCGCAGCAGCGCGACGAGACCGCCCGGATAGAACACCGAGATCAACAGGATCAGCGCGCCGTAGATCATCAGGTCCTCGGCGCCGCCGGTCCCTCCGAACCACACCCGGGTCGCTTCCGACAGCGGGAACAGCACGCCGGCCCCGATGATCGGGCCCCACAAGTTCCCGATGCCGCCGAGCATCGTCATGAGCACGACCAGGATCGAGAGCAGCAACGGGAACACCGTCTCCGGGTCGATCACGAGCACGTACTGGGCGAACTGCGCGCCTGCGACCGCGGTGAACGCAGCCGAGAGCATGATCGCCACCAGCTTGTAACGGGTGATGTCGACGCCGACGCTGCGCGCCGCGTCCGGCTCGTCGCGGATCGCCCGGAAGTACAACCCTGCCTTCGAGCGATCGAGCCACGCGACGACGAGACACGCGGCGGTGAGAAAGCCGAGCCCGATGTAGTAGTTGGGCAGCTTGTTGTCGTGGAACTGGAACGAGTACCACGGGGAGTCGCGATCGATCGGGATCCACACCCCGGTCGCCCCGCCCACGAACTCCCAGTTGAGCACCAGGGTGTGGCCGATCTCCCCGATCACGAGCGTGGCGATCGCGAAGTAGTGGCCGCGCAGGCGGAAGGTCGGCAGGCCGATCGCGAGGGCCACGAGCACCGAGATGCCGACCCCGACGAGCATGCCGAGCCATGGGGAGACGTGGTAGCTCGCGTACAGGAAGCCGGCGCTGTAGGCGCCGATCCCGAAGTAGACCGCCTGGCCGAGCGAGATCTGGCCGCAGTAGCCCGCGAGCACGTTCCAGCCCTGCGCCATCAGCGCATAGATGAACACCATCACCAGCACATGGCGCTGGTAGGGCGCATCGAATACGTGCGGATAGGCGACGAGCGCAGCGCCGGCGAGCACAAGCCACACCCACTGCTTCACCGACAGGGGCTTGCTGACCGGCTCGGCGCGAGCGCGTTCGAGCTCCGAGCGCGGCGCGTCGATGGGTGGCGTGTGCGGCGCTTGCGCCATCAGTACCGCCCGAACAATCCCTGGGGCCGCACCAGCACGATGGCGAGATACATCGTGAAGATGATGGCGTACTTGTAGGCGGGGTCGAAGAACAGCCCCCCGAGCGCCTCGACCAGACCGATCAGCACGCCGGCGAACAGCGCGCCGACGATGCTGCCGAACCCGCCGAGCGCGACCGCGACATAGGCGATGAGAGCGAATATGAAGCCCACCTCGGGGAAGATGTAGTAGTAGTTCGTGAGCATCACTCCCGCGACCGCCACGCAGGACGCGCCGATACCCCAGCCGAGCGCGTACATCCGATCGGTGCGGATGCCCATGAGACTCGCCGCCTCACGGTCCTGCGCGGTCGCCTGCAGCGCCATGCCGGTCTCGGTGCGGTTGATGAACAGGTACAGCACCCCGAACGCGAGCAGGCAGCCGGCGCTCGCCACGAGCTGCGGCACGCCGATGAAGATCCCGGCCAGATCCAGGCGGCCGGAGACGATCGGGTCGGGAATGGAGTGGTAGTCCGGCGTCCACAGGAACTGGGCAAGGCTGCGCAGGAAGATCGCGAGGCCGAACGTGGCAGTGATCTGCACCAGCATCGGGGCGTTCAGGATGTGGCGGATGATGCCGTAGTGGGTCGCCACCCCGAGTGCGAACAGGAACATCACGCACAGTGGCGCGGCCACGAGCGGATCGAGCCCGAACGCCAGGTACAGCCCGAACACCGAGTACATGCTGACCATCATGAACTCGCCGTGGGCGAAGTTGACGATCTCCATCAGCCCGAAGATGAGGCTCAGGCCCGCCGCCACGAGCGCATAGATGAAGCCCATCAGGAGCCCGCTGACGATCGTCTGGATCACAATCTCGGCGGTCAAGGGTCCCTCCCGGGGTCGAAGTCCGGCACCTCAGGTTGCGCCGCCCGCGATACCCGCGTCACAGTCTAACCCGCATACGTCGCCGGTTTGCGAAGCGAAGGCTTGAAGGGGGCGCGAATCCGGAAAGCTGGGTTCCGGCTATGCCGGGTCAGGTATGCGAGTCAATCCATCCTCCCCTCGTAGCCGCGTGTACGCTACCCTGTACGCGAGGCGCCGCCGGCGCTTCTTATTTTGCCAAAGAGGAACCGAACCATGAGAAGCATCCATATTCTGCTCGGTGCGGCTCTCGCGCTTGCGCTCCACTCCGGCGCCGCGCTCGCCGCGGATCCGATCCGCATCGGGGTGATCTTTCCGCTCACCGGGCCGGTTGCCCAGCCGGGCAAGGACGTGCTGGCGGCGGTCAAGGTGGTCCAGGACATCGTCAACAACAAGCACGACCTCGACCTGCCGCTCGCGCGCACCGAGGGGCTTCCCAATCTCGGGGGTGCGATGATCGAACTGGTGGTCGCCGACCACCAGGGCAAGCCCGAGATCGGCCGCGGCGAGACGGAACGCCTGATCACGAGCGAGAAGGTGGTGGCCATTATCGGGGCCTACCACAGCAGCGTGAGCGCGGCGGCCAGCAACGTGACCGAGCGCATGCAGATCCCCTACCTCACCGGCGAGTCGTCATCGCCGAAGCTCCACACGCGGGGCTTCGAGTGGTTCTTCCGCACCGGCCCGCACGACGGCCATTACACCCGCACGATGTTCGACTTCATCCGCGACTTCGAGAAGGAGAAGGGCGTGAAGCTCGCAACCGCGGCGATCATCCACGAGGACACCCAGTTCGGCGTGGACAGTGCGCGCGTCCAGGAGGAGCTCGCGAAGGAGGCCGGCATCGAGGTGCTCGACAAGATCGCCTACCGTGCCAAGACGGTCTCGCTCACCTCCGAGGTTCAGCGGCTCAAGGCAGCCGGCGCGGACATCCTGTTCCCTACGTCCTACACCGCGGACGCGTTGCTGCTGATGCGTACGATGAAGGAGCTCGACTACGCCCCGCGCATCATCATCGCGCAGAATGCCGGCTTCAACGATGCGACGTTCCTGAAGACGATCGGGGCCGACGCCGAGGGCATCATCTCGCGCTCGCCGTTCGCGATGGACATGGCCGCGAAGATCCCGCTGATCGGGCAGCTCAACGAGCTCTACAAGAAGCACAACGACGACCGGGAGATCTTCGACCCACCGATCCGCACGTTCGTCGGGGCGCTGGTGCTCTTCGAGGCGATCAACCGGGCCGGTTCGACAGAGCCTGTGAAGATCCGCGACGCGCTGCGGGCGACCAACTTCCCGGCCGGCGCCATACCGATGCCGTGGCAGGACATCGCTTTCGGTCCGGATGGGCAGAACAACGGTGTGAGCACCGCGCTTATCCAGATTCAGGATGGGGTGTATTATTCGGTCTACCCGTTCGACGTGGCGGCCCGGGAGGTAACCTTTCCATTCAAACCCTGGTCCGAGCGTTGAGAGCGGCTGACCTTCGTTCACCGGCGGCGCGCGGGCGCGTGCTCGTGCAGCACGATGGCGAGTTCACCGTCCTCCGCGCCGACGCCGGCCGCCACACCCCCCGGAGAGAGCAGATCCATCAGCCTCTCGGTCGCAGAGGGAAACTCCGGCCCCATTGCCGAGTGAAAAGTCATCCACAGCGGCGCGCCGGCTGAGTGGTCACCATGGTAGTGTGGATTCTCGTTCGCCGGGATGACAATTTTGGCTGCACACGACACCGGCGGCAGATCATTACTTCGGAGGCAGGCCAGGGGCTTCCCCCCGGGCCGTCGCGCTTCGTGAGACGGTAGCTCGAACTCATTTCATCAGGAGGCATCAAGTGCAGCAAAACAAGCTCTTTGTAGGCAACCTCGCTTTCTCGGCAACTCAAGACGATGTCGAGGCGCTCTTTTCGCCGTATGGCACTCTCGACGAGGTCCGACTGGTCATGGATCGGGATACGGGACAGTCCCGGGGCTTTGCGTTCGTCACGTTCTCTGCGCAACAAGACGCGGAGAGCGCGTTGGCGATGAACGGCAAGCCGCTGAACGGGCGCAATCTGGTCGTCAACATCGCCAAGGAGAAGCCCGGTGGGCGCGGCGGCAAGGGCGGTGGCAGTAGAGGCGGCAGACGCTATTGATGTGATGTCATTGAACAGGTGGCGGCCCGGGACAGCGCTGTTGCCCGTCCGGCGTCTTAGACGGATCTCGTGGCGGCGGATCCCACGAGCACCGGAGACAGTGCCTGTCCGTGCAAGCCAAATTGGTCCGCGGCGGTATCAACCTGGACAGGGAGCGCCGTGAAATTGACTGGTTACCGAACGCAAAAGACGGACGACGGCGAGATTTTGTTCCCGCTGCTCGAGTCCTGGAATCCGATGACCAATGTTGCGACGATCGCGGCTCAGGTTGGCGGAAAACGCGTGCTGTGCAGGATATCAATCGAGGTTCTCAAGAAGCGATTTCGCGCCTCGGCGTCGGAACCGATGCAGTCGGTCTTGAAGAACCGGGTGCTGATTCGAAGCGCGGCAAAGAAGCTCATCGAAAGCAACGCGTATGAAGAGGATGGTTCGATCCTGATCCGACCAGGAGATATTTGACGTACGTGCAAAGTGCGGATGCGTTGGCCCATCCATAATGCAAAACCACGGAATCTGGTCCCGATCGGGTAGAAGTTTCAGCATCGTTCATTTCCGTGTCCGCGTCGCCCGCAACATGCAGATCACGATCACAGCCGCCCCCAGCGCCTCCGGCCGCGGCGGCTGAAGGGACACATCGACCTCGATGGGGGAGCAATTGACACGCACCCTGTCTGCGACGCGCGCAAATGAGGGCAATGTGTGCGGCATGTCATTCGCAGATCGTCTCGTTGCCGCCATGGACTCCGCCGATTCGCTCATCTGCATCGGACTCGATCCGCAGCCCGCGCGGACGCGGCCCGATGACATCCTCGAGTTCAACCTGCAAGTCATCGAGGCCACCGCCGATCTCGTCTGCGCCTACAAGCCACAGTCGGCGTTCTACGAAGCCGCGGGCAACGTCGGTTGGCAAGCGCTCACAGAGACCATCGCCGCCGTCCGCCGGCTCGCTCCAGATGCCGTCGTCATTCTTGACGCCAAGCGCAACGACATCGGCCACACTGCCGAGGCATACGCCTCCGCCGCCTTCGACTGGTTTGGGGTTGATGCCGTCACCGTCAATCCCTACCTCGGCGCAGACGCCGTCGCCCCGTTCCTCGTCCGCCCCGAGCGCGGCGCATTCGTTCTCTGCCGTACGTCGAATCCGGGTGGGGCCGATCTTCAGTCGCTTCCAATGGCCAACGGCGACCCGCTCTACCTCACCGTCGCAGGCAACGTGAACGAGTGGGCAGCACAGCATCACCACAATGCCGGATTGGTCGTCGGAGCGACGTGGCCTGACGAACTCGCCCTCACCCGCACTCGCTGCCCCGATCTGCCGATTCTCCTGCCCGGCGTCGGCGCGCAGGGAGGCGACCTGGAAGCCTCAGTGGCAGCCGGTGTCGATGCGACCGGGCGCGGGCTGCTCGTTTCAGTGTCGCGCTCCGTGATCTACGCAGGCGGCGCGAAGGAAATCCGCGCCGAAGCCACGAAATTGCGCTCCGCCGCCAATGCCGCGAGGCTCGCGCGCAGCTCGCCGTGACTGCCGGATCCGGCGCCGGGCGCCATCGCACATCATCCCGCACGCGGTATCATCGACGCATGGACACGCGGTACGACGTAGTGATTGTCGGCGGTGGCGTCACCGGCTGCGCCACCGCGTTGTTTCTCGCCCGCGAGCCTGGGTTCGACGGAACGGTGCTGGTCGTCGAGCGTGACCAGACGTATGAGAACGCCCCGTCGGCGAAGGCGTCGGGCGGGTTCCGGCAGCAGTTCTCAACCCCCGAGAACATCCGGATTGGCCTGTTCGGGGTCCACTTCCTCAAGCACCTCGACGAATTCCTCTCGATCGACGGCGAGGCGCCTGACGTGGGTTTTCGCGAGAACGGCTACCTGCTGCTCGCCACCGAATCGATGCTGCCGGTCATGCTCGAGAACAATGTTTTGCAGCGCGAGCTTGGGGCCGATGTACACTTCAGAGCCTCGGACGAGCTGCGGGCGCGCTATCCCTGGCTCAATACCGGCGGCATCGCGGGTGGGTTCCTGAGCGACAGCAACGAGGGATACATCGACCCGTACTCGCTGCTTCAGGCGTACGGGCGCAAGGCGCGATCGCTCGGTGTCGAATTTGTGCAGGACGAGGCGCTCTCGGTGCGCAGCGAAGGCGCACGGGTCACCGGCGTGACGCTTGCCGAAGGAGGCGACGTCGCCTGCGGCGTCGTGGTCAACGCGGCCGGCGCCTACGGGGCCCCGGAGATCTGCGCGTCCCTCGGGGTCGAGCTCCCCATCGAGTCCCGCAAGCGATTCACGTTCGTGTTCGAGTGCCGCGAGCCGATCCGCCCGACGCCGCTCACGATCACCGAGGTCGGCGTCGCCTTCCGTAGCGAGGGCAAGGGATTCATCTCCAACGTCTCTCCCCCGCCCGAGCGCGACCCGGTGACGAAAGACACCGAGATCGACTACGACCTGTTCGACGAGCTGATCTGGCCGGTGCTCGCGTTGCGCGTGCCCGCGTTCGAGGCGATCAAGCTGACCGGCGCCTGGTGCTGTCACTACGACTACAACACCCTCGACGAGAACCTGATCATCGGGCGCACCCCGGCGTACGAGAACTTCTACCTCGCGGCGGGCTTCTCCGGTCACGGCCTGCAGCAGTCGCCGGCAGTGGGGCGGGCGCTCGCCGAGCTCATCACCTTCGGAGAGTACCGCGCTATCGATCTCGCTCGCTTCGGCTACGAACGCGTGCCGGCCGGCGAGGCGATCCGCGAGACGAACTGCTACTGAGGCGCGCAAGGGCTTACCAAGCATGGGAAATGTACCGCGTACCCCATAGAGTGCGGGACGGCGTAGCACATTTTCAGAAGCGCTCCAGGGGGCGAGCCCGCAAGAAGCGGCATGCGTTCCCGGCGCCCCGGCGGTGATGGCATCGCCGCGCACGTTCCTTGACGCACGGCGCGCGCATATGTTACTCGGAGCGAGTATCGAAACATCCACTGGTCCGGCCGGTGGTTCCATTCACGAAAGCCAATACACACCAGGAAGGAGAGATTGATGAAGATAGCCCCATTGATCAGACAGTTGGCAATGGCCGCGGTCATCGCTTTGCCACTGTCGGCCCAGGCTGACGAAACCTGCATGTCGCCGTACATTGCCAAGATCCAGGGTCAGGAAGACTATGTATACGTCTGGACCCTGGGCGTCGAAGGCGTCGGTGACGAGCAGGACAAGCTGGTTACCATCGATACCAAACCCGGCTCCGATACCTATGGTCAGGTGGCCAACTCGGTGTCCGTAGGTGGGCGCAACGAAGCACATCATTCCGGGTTGACCGACGATCGCAAATATCTATGGGCCGGCGGCCTGGACACCAACAAGATTTTCGTATTCGACATCCACACCGACCCGCGCCAACCCGTAGTGCACCAGGTCATCACCGACTTCGTGGAGAAGACCGGCGGGCTGGTCGGCCCGCATACGTTCTACGCTCTGCCCGGACGCATGTTGATCACGGCGCTCTCGAACAACGCCGATCATGGCGGGCGCACGGGTATGGCCGAATACAACAACAGCGGCGAGTACATCGCGACCCACTGGATACCGACCGACGCGGATCTGATGGGCGCCGTCAAGACCGGCCAGATCGCGGACGGGTACGGCTACGACGTGCGGGTGAAGGCGGACAGCAACATCATGCTGACCTCCTCGTTCACCGGCTGGTCCAACTACATGATGGACTTTGGAGCGATGCTGCAGGACGGCGCGGCCATGAAGCGCTTCGGCAACACCATGGTGGTGTGGGACATGCATGCCCGCAAGCCGCTGAAGGTGCTGGACGTGCCGGGAGCGCCCCTGGAGATCCGTTGCGCGTGGGATCCGGACCATCGCTACTGCTTCACCAGCACCGCGCTGACCTCCCAGATCTGGCTGCTTTACGAGGATGCGGCGGGCGAGTGGCAGGCCAAGGCGGTCGCCGACATCGGCGATCCCTCCACGATTCCGCTGCCGGTGGACATCTCGATCACGGCGGACGACAAAGGGCTGTGGGTCGACACGTTCCTGGAAGGCAAGGCCCGGTACTTCGACATCTCGGACCCTCATGCGCCCAAGCAGGTCTATGAGAAGGCGATCGGCAGCCAGGTCAACATGGTCTCCCAGAGCTGGGACGGAAAGCGGCTCTACTTCTCCAGCTCGCTGCTCGGCAACTGGGACAAGACCGGGGATGCCGACGAGCAGTTCGTGAAGCTGTATCACTGGGACGGTAAAGAGCTGAGTCACCAGTGGACGGTCGACTTCTACAAAGAGGGTCTTGGCCGCTCCCACCAGATGCGCTTCGGCGCGTACGCCCTGTATGGCAAACGGACTCCCGGCGAAACGCGACTGGCGGCGGTGGTTCAGTAATCGGCAAGGCACACGCTGCCTTCGAGCCGACGTTGTGGAAACTCCGAAAGCCGCCCTGGAATCCAGGGCGGCTTTTTTGATGCTCGAGGTGCCCCGCATGCGATTCGAATTCAGCGTGATGAAGCTGATCAAGCCGGCCCGCGCGCTCTTGCTGCTCGCCGCGGCCGTAGTGAGCCAGGCCGTACCGGCCCACGAGCCGCAGCCTCAAATCCTCGCTCCCGGCTGGGGGATACTGACCTACGAGGCCCCCGCTCCCGGGACCTATCGGCTGCCGCCGATCATGCGCGCCGTCGATGGCCGGGTGCTGCGAGAGGATGCAACCCCCGTGCACCTGTTCGATCTGATGGGGGATCGTGTCGTACTGTTGAGCTTCGTCTATACCCGATGCTCGGACGTCAACGGCTGCCCGCTGGCCAAAGCCGTCTTCCACCTGGTACGGGCCCGGCTCAAGCAGCACCCGGATCTGGCCCGGACCACGCGCCTCATCTCGATCTCGTTCGATCCCGAGAACGACACCCCCGAGACCATGCGGGCCTATCGACCGGAGCCCGGCGAGAACAGCGTCGAATGGATGTTCCTGACCACCCGCGACCGGGCCGCCCTGCAACCCATCCTCGACGGTTACGGCCAGTACACGCTGCGCGAGTACGACGAGAACGGGACCTACACGGGAGAGATCGCGCATCTGTTGCGCGTCTTCCTGATCGATCGCGAACGGCGAGTTCGCAACATCTACAGCACCGGGTTCCTCCACCCCGACGTCCTGATCAACGATCTGGAGACCCTGCGTCTGGAGTCTCCTCCCGGTTGAGCTCTCCCATGCGGCGCGCGATACGAGCCGGCCTTCACGCTCTCGCTCGGGGAGTGCTGGTCGCCGGGCTGATCATCGCCTGTGCATCCGCCCGGACCAGCGGCGAGCTGGATTCCGGGCAGGCTTTCGACGAGAGCCAGACCCGCGGTCCCGGCGACGTCAAGGAAGGTTACGAAAGCGCGGACTACCGCACCCGCTCGCGCAGCCTGCTGGACCGGCGCGGAATCAAGATGGATTTGATCGGGTTGGCGCTGGATCCCCCGCTCGGCCTGCCGCCGGTTCCGGTCCCCGCCGGCAACCCCCTGACCCGCGCAAAGATCGAGCTGGGACGCAAGCTGTTCTTCGACCGCCGCCTGTCGATCAACGACACGCTCTCTTGCGCCACCTGCCACATCCCGGAGCAGGGATTCACCAACAACGAGCTGCGCACCCCCATCGGTGTCGAAGGGCGTTCGGTGCTGCGCAACTCTCCCACCTTGTACAACGTCGCGTACCAGAAGCACCTGTTTCTGGACGGGCGGGAATTTAGTCTGGAGAACCAGGTCTGGCAGCCGATGACCTCCCGCAACGAAATGGCGGCGCCCTCCATCGGTTACGTGATCAGAAAGCTCCGGCGCATGCGTGGCTACGAGGGCCTGTTCGAACAGGCATTCGACGGCCGCGGGCCGGATATTCTGACCATCGGCCAGGCACTGGCCAGCTACCAGCGCACCCTGCTAGCCGCCGACTCACCCTTTGACCGGTGGTATTTCGGTGGCCGGGCCGACGTGGTGGACGAGTCCGTCAAGCGCGGGTTTGCACTCTTCTCCGGCAAGGCGCAGTGCATCGTCTGCCATCGGGTCCAGGAGGATCATGCACTGTTCGTCGATCACCAGTTCCACAACACCGGGCTTGGCTACGCGGCTTCGGTGAGCGAGAGCAAACCGGAGACCACCAGGGTCCAGCTCGCCCCCGGGGTATTCGCGACCATTCCCCGGGCGGCCATCGACGCGGTGACGCAACAGAGGCTTCCCAACGACCTCGGCCTTTACCGGATCACCGAAGATCCCGGAGACCGCTGGAAGTTCCGCACTCAGACCCTGCGCAACGTCGCTCTGACCGCTCCCTACATGCACAACGGCCGGTTCGACACCCTGCGCGAGGTCATCGACTTCTACGACCGGGGAGGAGTGCCCAACGAGCTGCTGTCGCCGCTGATCCGCCCCTTGAGCCTGACGGAGCCGGAGAAGCAGGACCTCGAAGCGTTCCTGCATTCTCTGACCGGCGGCAACGTCCCGGACATCGTGGCCGATGCGTTCGCCGCTCCAATCGGGGATCTGAGTCCAGAGGATCCCAACTGGGCGCACGACAATACCCTGGGATACTGAGGCGCGCGGCAACTGAACCGCCGCCGGCGTGCGGCTCACTCCCCGGCCGGTGCGCTCGGCCAGCCCGGATGATCGAGCTTTCGCTGCTCGGGGTAGAGCCGGATGCTGGGCACCTGGCCCCGATCGAGATCGTGCTGCAGGCCCTCCCAGTACCCGGTGGTCAGGAGATCGCCGTGTACGTCCCGGAACAACCGCCGCATCCCCCTGTCGTGGATGCGGAAGCCCGACTCGATCTCCTCGGGCAGGAAGATGACGCCGTCCTCGTAGAACCAGTCGGGAACGTCGTCCTCGCCGTCGAACCGCCCGGCATTCGATCGGACCTTCACCCGGGTCAACGGCTCGAGGGCGTCATAGTCGAACAGATAGACCTTCTGGAAACGGCTGACCCCGTAGTTGCGCGCATCGAGATCCTTGTTGAAGACGTTCGCCGCGGCGTTGTTCTTGATGCAGTGTCCGAGGTTGACGATGACCTCGCGGGCTTCCTCCGGCGTCGCGTCCTGAAGAAAGACGGGCAGCGGCAGCACCCGGCGCTGGACGATGAGGTGCTTCAGGATCACCGCATCGTCGCGCAGCGATACGCTCTCGCCGGCGTCTCGCAGCAGCTCGGCGAGCAGATCCGCCTCGAACCACGCGGGGTCGAGCTCCAGGTTGTAGTAGATGATGTTGTCGAGCATGGAGCCGGTGCGGTCGATCTCGTGCACGCGGCGGTACTTGTCGAGCACCGCCCCGATACCGGGGAACTCGCCCCACTTGTACTGGTCCGTCGGGACGTCGCGGATCACCTTCAGGTTGTAGTCCGACGACGGCGCCGCGAATCCGATGGCGACCGAGCCGCGGAATCCGACCGCGGTGATGAACACCTCGCGGTGCGTTGCCAGCTCTTCGCGCAGCTCGTGCATCACCGCGACCTTGCCGACATGGTTGAACCCGATCGTCGAGTAGTGCAGCCCGAGACGCCGGGTCGGCATGACGGTGTGCAGGAACGCGGCGAGCTCGTGATAGTGGCTGTTGGTGACGTGGAAGTTGGCGAGGGTGGAGCTGAAGAGATTGTGCGCATCCGCCTCGCCGGCGAGGACTGCTTGCACGTAGATCCCGGCATCGTGATTGAGCAGCGCAAGGATGAGCGGCGACGCGCTCGAATCGTCGAAGACGATCCGGCCGACGATGTACGCGCCGCGGTTGCGGAAGAATCCGGCGTCGGTCATCTGGATCTCGACGGGCCGGCGCGCGCCGCCACTCAATATCGACTGGAGCCGCTCCACGACGCGCCGCACGTCGCCGGCCCGGTCGCGCCAGCGCCGCTCGAAGCGCGGAACGGCGAGGACTCGACCGACGAGCACGGCGAGGTCTGCGCCGGGTGCGATCGGAAAATCGATCCGTACCGCGGCGGAGCGCTCGCTAGCGGGCTCGCGATGGTGCAGAAACATGTACTCCACCGGCTTCCACATCCCTTCGTACACCATCCGCCGCGCGGAGTGGATGTAGGCGAAGGCGAGATCCGATTCGTAACGCCCTTCGATCAGTGCGAGGTAGCGGGCTTCGAGCCGTGCCCAGAATGTCTCGTCCTCGGCGACCTCCGGCAGCGCCGCGCGCAGGCGCCGCGCGAGCGCGTGTGCGCTGACGCTGTACACCGAGAGCCGCCGCAAGCTCAGGTCCAGCGACATCGCGGGGTCACGCTGCTCGAAGGCGGATTTGGCGAGGTTGGGGATGCTGCGCGACTCGACGTAATAGGCGTCGAACTCCGCGAGGATCCAGCGCGCGGCGAGGCCCGAACGCTCCTCGCTCGAGCCCGCCGCCTCGATGCGGCTCGCGTACTCCGCGTACCGGTCGTTCATGGCGTGGCGGGTCCCGGCTGGAAGGTCAGGAGGAGAAGCGGGACGCGCTCAAGCCTCCGGCATGTCCGAACGTCCGAGTACCGCTTGTTCATTGCGCAACGAATCTGCAAGGAATCGGGAGGCAAAGCGAAACGCACCCGAGCCCATGGCCCGTCCATGCGTCCGGATGCTTGTCGTTTGCGGCGCCGCGAATCCGGGCAGAAATACCGAGAAGCGCGGCACACGGACATCTTCATTGTCCATCCGACCGAGGCGGGAGTACGCGCGAGGCCTTCTGCGTCCGCGCCTCGACCGCGCTGGCACCGATGCCGCTGGGGACACGGCGGTCGAGACTGGACGTCAGTCGTCCTGGTGTACCCGGGTCTTCTGAATGACAACGGTCTCCCGCGGCACGTCCTGGAACGATCCGCGCGACCCGGTCTCCAGCGCAGCGATCCGGTCCACCGTGTCCATGCCTTCGACGACGCGCCCGAACACCGCATAGCCCCAACCCTGGGGAGTCTGGCCGCGATGGTTCAGGAAATCGTTGTCGGCGACGTTGATGAAGAACTGGGCGGTGGCGGAGTGAGGATCGGAGGTCCGGGCCATGGCGATCGAGCCGCGGTCGTTCTTGCCGCCCCGATCCGCCTCGTTGCGGATGGTCGCGCGGGTCTTCGACTGCTTGAACTCCTGGGTGAAGCCTCCGCCCTGGATCATGAAGCCCGCGATCACCCGGTGAAAGATGGTGCCTTCATAGAAACCGTCGCGGACGTAGGCGATGAAGTTTGCCACCGTCTCGGGGACGGCCCCTTGGTCGAGTTCCAGGACGAATGAGCCGTGGCTGGTCTCGAAAGTGGCCCGCGGGCGCTCGGATTCGTCCGCGTTGGCAGAGGGCGCGGCGGTGGAGAGGCTCCCCAAGGCGAGCGCCGCGATGGTGGAAGTAATCTGTCGAACGGTGCGATCGAACAAGGTCCGGCTCCTGGTTCCCTGGCGCATGGCGCGTCAATGAAATGACCCGCCGCTCCGCGCCGATGGCGGAGTCTCGGCGAGGCGCCGCCGGCAGGTCAAGCGCTGCGCCGCATCCGGAAACGAAGGATCATGGTCTGTCCCCCGGCCCGCCACGGCCTCGTTTCACCTCGAAATCGCCCGCCAATCGCCGCGCTTGGCCGACCATATAGAGAGGCAGTGACAGCAGGTCGTAGTCGATCCCGGTCCCGTCGGGCAGCCTTTTCGAGTCGCGCAACAGGCTCGGTGTGTCCGCGTTGAACCGGAGGGCAAAGTCACGTTGCTTCTCCTTCAGAAACTGGTGCAGCGACTTGAGCGATCCCGTAGTCCCGGCCTTGATCTCGACCGGCACTACCTGCCGTCCCGGCGTCATCAGGTAGTCGACCTCCGCGGCGGCGTTCCTGACCTCCCGCGTCCAGTAATACAGTACCGGCGTCTCGTAGCGAGGGCCGCTGTAGAGCAGGTGCTGACCGATGAACTGCTCGGCGACCGCGCCGTCGTTCACGAGGGTCGGATCCTGCTTCCCCAAGTCGAGAACATTGAGATGCAAGGCGGCGCACATCAGGCCGACGTCCATGTACAGACACTTGAAACGGCGCTCATCGACCTCGGCCGCCAGCGGTACGCCGTTGGCGGACGTGTGATGAACCTTGCAGGCAACCCGCGCCATGCAGAGATGCCGTAACGCATCGGCCAGCTCGGCGGCTCGATGGTCCCGGCTGACCTGGACATACTTGAACTTGCGTCCCACCATGCCGGGCAGCTTGTCGAACACCATCTGTATCCGGCCTTTCAAGCTGCCGTGGCTGTATTTGTTGAAGTCGTCTCGATAGGTCGCAACGACGCTCTGCTGGACGCGAGACACCCGCGTGAAATCACCTGACTGCACGTAGCCCGAGATGGCTTCCGGGAGGCCGCCCACCACCCAGTATTGCCGGAGCAGATCGAGGTACTTCCGGTGCACGGGTCCAGGGATGGCGTCCTCATCCAGATCCGACAAGGAGAATCCGCGAAGGTGGGAAGCCAGCTCCGGGCACCCCATGGCGGCCAGAAAGTCCTCGAAATCCATCGGCCCCAGATGCAGGTATTCAACGCGCCCCACCGGCATGGAGAACCGAGTGTCGGCGAGGGCGAACTCCATCAGGGAGCCCGCTGCCGCCACGTGCAGCTCGGGCTTTTCCTCATGGAAGTAGCGCAGCGCCGCCAAGGCTTCGGGAGCGGCCTGGATCTCATCCAGAAACAGCAGGCTCGTTCCGGCGACAATGGTCTGTCCGGTCAGCAAGGTCAGGGTGGAGAGAATCAGGGCCGGGTCTGTGAACGCGAAGGCTTCGCGGAACTCCGGGTTGCGCTCGAAGTTGACTTCCACCAGTGAAAAACGCGCCGATCGCGCAAACTCGCGCACCAGGGTCGACTTGCCGACCTGTCTGGCGCCGCGGATCACGACCGGCTTGTGGGAATTCCGCGCCGCCCACTCTTCCAAGTAGCTGATTTCGTTACGCTTAAGAACCTCTTGCATCGACTCGAAACGGCTCTGGCGAACAACAGTGATCTGTATATTATTCTGATATATGACTTTTCACAATGTTTTTTATTTAGTTACTATAATTTTTACATGGGTTGTTTGGTCAGCTCCTCTCAGGACGAAGCGCTCTCTCATCCCAAGACGATCGGGTCCCACGGCTGGGCGAATTCCCTGAACACCACGGTCGTCGGTTTGAAGGTGGATGGGTCATCCAGCGTTGCGGCGTGGAAGTAGCGCGAGTCGGGATAGCCGGAGTTGATGTTCATGATCGGCGAGCCACAGTGGGGGCAGAAGCCACGGCTCACCGTATTGCCCGAATCCGACTGCTGATCATGGAACCTGAGATCGCCGGTGATGGTGACGGCATCTGCCGCGACGACGAACGAGGACGAATGCCCGCCGCCGGAGGCGCGCTGACACTGCCGGCATTGGCAGTGGAAGGAAAAGAACGGCGCCTCTTTGCTTTGATACCGGATGGCGCCGCAGGCGCACCCGCCGGTGATCGACATCCCGGTCATGTCGGCCTCCCCACGGTATTTGCCCCGCGAGCGTAGTCCGGGGTCGAATCGCCGGCAAGCCGAATGGCGGATCTCCTTCACGCGCCGGTCGTCTTCGCTGGCGTGGTGCGGAGCGGACGGAGGTCACTCGCGAGGAATACTACCGGCGGTTGAATGCGGTGCGCACCGAGGGTGACTGGGAAGGCTGGACAGACTTCTTCCTCGATGGCGTCGCCACCATCGCCGACGAGGCCGTGGCGTCGGCGCGCTATCTCCTCGCCGTGGTAGCCGAGGACCGTGCCCGCGTGTTGGCTCAGGACACGACCTCCGTCTCCGCGGCGTGGCTGTTCGAACTCTTGCCGAACCACCCGATCCTCACGGTGGCGGCTGTGATGAAACTGGTCGAGACGAGCAAGCCGACAGCGACGATCCGTCGTTCCCTGGGCTGTCTCCCGACCCGTTTCCTGCGACCATCTCCTCAATCGTCCCCTGAACCGCCGATCGCATGCCAAGCCCCCCGGACTCCCCGAGCACCTTTCCCCGTCTCGTCGGACGCGCGGTGGAACGCGTGGAGGATGCGGCACTGCTCACCGGGCGCGGGCGCTTCGCCGACGACGTGGGGGGAGCCGGCCCGGCACCGCCCACGCCGCGGTGCTGCGCTCGCCGCATGCACATGCCGAGATCGTCTCCCTCGACGCGGCCGCGGCGCTCTCGATGCCCGAGGTCGTCACCGTCCTGACCGG
>JAKZYK010000334.1:0-13423 GCA_047514485.1 Gammaproteobacteria bacterium | reverse complement strand
CGTCATGGTGCACAGCGAGGTGCTCGGTCTCGACCTTCGGGACGAACGCGAGGATCGGATGTTGCGGCTGCACGATCCGGTAGCGGGACGGGACCTGCCCACGTACCGGGAGTCGGAACAGGCTCGCGAAGAGGAGGCCGCGACTCGGCGGGCGGCCGAAGCGCGCAACGCGGAGCTGGAAGCTCGCGTCCGGGACTTGGAGAGCGCCCTGGCATCGCCGCCAGCACCGCCAACACCGCCAACACCGCAAGGCCCGCGACCCCGGAAGCCCGCGCGGTAGGAACACGGATGTATGGAGCGTCCAAGAGGACGATGGATGTGCTACAAAACCGGCTCTTTGTTGCCAACCCCCATGGATTCGGGCGCCGGCCATGCTGTGGATCTACAACACGCTGACACGAACGAAAGAGGCATTCCGTCCGATCGAGCCCGGGCACGTGCGGATGTACGTGTGCGGCATGACCGTCTACGACTACTGCCATCTTGGCCACGCACGGGTGCTGGTGGCGTTCGACGTGGTCGTCCGCTATCTGCGCAGCCTGGGCTACCGGGTGACGTACGTGCGCAATATCACTGACATCGACGACAAGATCATCGCCCGCGCGAACGAGAATGGTGAGGACTTCAACGTGCTCACGCGGCGCTTCACCGAGTACATGCACGAGGACTGCCGCGCACTCGGCGTGCTGGAGCCGGACGCCGAGCCGCGCGCGACGCACTACATCGAGCCGATCGTCTCGATGGTGGAGCGGCTGATCGAGAGCGGGGCCGCCTACCGCGGCGCGAATGGCGACGTCTACTACGACGTGAGCGCGTTTCCCGCCTACGGAGCATTGTCGGATCGGCGGACCGAGGATCTGCGCAGCGGTGCCCGGGTCGAGATCGACGAAGCGAAGGACGACCCGATCGACTTCGTGCTGTGGAAGTCGTCGAAGCCCGGCGAGCCGAGCTGGGAGTCGCCGTGGGGTCCGGGCCGGCCCGGCTGGCATATCGAATGCTCGGCAATGTCGACGGCGTGCCTTGGGGATCACTTCGACATCCACGGCGGAGGCATGGACTTGCAGTTTCCGCATCACGAGAACGAGATCGCTCAGAGCGAGGCCGCGACCGGCAGCAAGTTCGTGAACGTGTGGATGCACAACGGCTTCGTGCGCATCGACGACGAGAAGATGTCCAAGTCCCTCGGCAATTTCTTCACGCTGCGCGGCGTGCTGGAGCACTACCCGGCCGAGGCGGTGCGCTGCTTCATGCTGTCGAGCCACTACCGCAGCCCACTCAACTACTCCGAGGATCACCTGCGGCAGGCCGATTCCGCGGTCCGGCGTCTGTACACCGCGCTGCGCGGGCTCGATGGCCCCTCCCCAGCCGGCGAGGCTGACGAGGCCACGACGGACTCCGGGAACTTCGCGGCGAGGAGCAGGCAGCTCGATGGACCTCCGGCAGCCGGGCCTGACGAGGCTTGGCTCGCGCGTTTTCGGGCGGCGATGGACGACGACTTCAACACACCGGAAGCGATCTCGGTGCTCTTCGATCTGGCCCATGCGATCCACCGTGCGCGCGAGTCGGACCCGGTCCGGGCGCGAGCGCTTGCTGGCACGTTGCGCGCACTGGGCGCAGTGCTCGGCCTCCTGGACACCGACCCGGACGCCTGGTTGCGCGGCGAGTCCGCCGGCGAGGGCCCGGTCGACGACGAGATCGAGGCGATGATCGCAAAGCGGGCCGAGGCGCGGGCACGCAAGGACTGGGCCGAGGCGGATCGCTGGCGCGACACGCTCACCGCGGCGGGAATCATCCTCGAGGACGGAGCGCAGGGCACGGTCTGGCGCCGGGGCCGTTCATAGACCACTCCGCGAAGGACTGGGGCGGGAGTGGATCCCATATCCTGCCCCTACAGGCTGCCCGCCACCACTATCAAGCTCGAGTACCGGGATACAAAGCGCCTGGAATCCATCTCGGTCAATATCGCCATACAAGCCGAACGGCATCGAATGGCACCGGACGGGTTGAGCGCGGTGAAGCCGGGAGGCCGGACTGATCATCCACGACACCGCTGGCGTATCATCGGCGCTTGATCGGAGGAGGGTATTGCCATGCGAACGCTCATAGTCGTAGCGGCGTTGCTGCTCTGCGCCGGACTCTTGCCTGCGCACGCCGCTGGCGACGTCCCGCCGGCGCTTTCCGCGCGGTTGAAGGCGCTTGCTCCGGATATGGAGCCGGATCATGTCATCGAGACACCGTTGGCCGGGATGTACGAGGTCCGGTTCAGCTCGATCATCGTCTACCTCTCGGCTGACGGCCGGTACATGCTGCGCGGGGACCTGATGGATCTCGACGCGCAGCGCAACTTTACCGAGGAGGCGCGCCGAATCGCGCGCGCGGACGCCATCGGCGCGCTCGGCGAGGCGAGCATGATCGTCTTCGCGCCCGACACGGTAAAGCACACGGTCACCGTCTTCACCGATGTCGACTGCCCGTACTGTGCACGGATGCATCAGCAGATGGCCGACTACAACGGGCTCGGCATCGAGGTCCGGTACGCCGCGTTCCCGCGGGCCGGAGTCTCTTCACCCACTTACGACAAGATGGTGTCGGTGTGGTGCGCGGCAGATCAGCGCACCGCGATGACCGATGCGAAGATGGGCACCTCGATCGAGATGCTCAGTTGCGACAACCCGGTGCGCGAGCACTACGAGACCGGCCAGGGCATCGGCGTGACCGGGACCCCGGCGATCGTCCTGGAATCTGGCGAAATCGTACCGGGATACGTTCCGCCACAGGAGCTCGCGCGTCGCCTGGACGAGCGCGGATCGGGCTGAGCACGACCGGAAGCCTGGCGTGCGCGTCGTCTACATCCTCGCCGCGCTCGTCGTCGTGCTCGGCTGGCTGTCGTTCGAGCTGCGAACGCGCAACCGCGATGTATCGCAGGTGTTCTTCGCGTTCACGATCCTGGCCGCCGTGGCCCTGGCGGCGGCAGCCCTCGGCCTGTATTGAGGTGATCCCGCGCACCTCGCCGCGAGAGCACTGAAACGATCTTGGCGTAGCGGCTTGACTCGCGTTCTCTCGATTCATCGTGGGGGGGATTGCTGCGCCGATCTATCAGTGACCGGCGCCGTGGTCGTTGGAGACGGCACGCGCGCGATCCGGAGCAGGTTCGTCGTACCCGAGACACCGAAAGGCATCCCGGCCATGATGACGAGCCGGTCGCCGGCGTTCGCGAACCCCTCGGCGAGCGCGGTGCGGCACGCCTGGGCGACCATCTCCTCGACGTCGTCGATGTCTTCGCTCAACGCGGAGTGAAGGCCCCACACCAGAGCGAGGCGGCGCGCGGTGCTCAGATGGGGGGTCAGGCTCAGGATTGGCGAGTTCGGCCGCTCGCGGGCCGCACGCAGGCTGCTCGATCCCGAGTTGGTGTAGGTCACCGCGGCGGTCGCCGAAAGGGTCTGCACGATGCGCCGCATCGCATCGGAGATCGCGTCGGCCGCGGTCGCCTTCGGTGACGTGAGCGTCGCGTCGATCTGCTCCCGGTAGTGCGGGTCGCGCTCAACCCGCACGACGATCCGATGCATGATGTCGACGGTCTCGACGGGGTAGCGCCCCACCGCGGTCTCTCCCGAGAGCATGACCGCGTCGGCGCCGTCGTAGATCGCGGTCGCGACATCGGAGGCTTCCGCTCTGGTCGGCACCGGTGAGGAGATCATCGACTCGAGCATCTGGGTCGCCACGATCACCGGCTTGCCCGCGCGGCGGCACGCGCGCACGATCCGGCGCGAGATGCTCGGGACGTCCTCGGGCGGAAGCTCCACCCCGAGATCTCCGCGCGCGACCATGATCGCGTCGGACAGCTCGATGATCTCATCGAGCCGCTCGACCGCGGACGGCTTCTCGAGCTTCGTCACCAGAGCGGCGCGGCCCGCGATCGCCTCACGCAACATGAGGAGGTCCTGCGGGCGCTGGACGAATGACGCCGCCACCCAATCCGTGCCGAGCTCCAGGCCCAGCGCGAGGTCCTTGCGGTCCTTGTCGGTCAGCGGCGAGATTGGAAGCACCGCGTCGGGGATGTTGACGCCCTTGTGATCCGAGATCTCGCCGCCGATCTTGACCCGCAAGCCGGCGAAGTTCGCGCCGCACGTCTCGACTTCCAGCCTGACCTTGCCGTCGTCGATGAGGAGGTTCGTGCCGGGCTTCAGCGCTGCGAACACCTCCGGGTGGGGAAGCGCGACCCTTTCCGGGCCGCCGGGCGATGGATCGAGGTCCATGACGAACGAGCCGCCATCTTCGAGCATCGCGCTCCCGCCGGCGACTTCCCCGATCCGAAGCTTCGGTCCCTGCAGGTCGAGCAGCACCCCGATGGGGCGTCCGGTTGCGGATTCGATCTCGCGGATCGTCTCGAAGCACCGGCGGTGGCCGTCGTGGTCGCCATGACTGAAGTTGAGCCGGAACACGTCGACTCCGGCGACGAACAGCGATCGGATCGTTTCCGGCGCCGACGTCGCAGGACCGAGGGTGGCGATGATCTTAGCGAAACGGTGTCGTCGCATCAGGGATCCAGAAGTCGCGAACAACTATTGTCATTTTGCACAAGACTTCACCGACAAGGGGCCATTGCTGCTACGCAGCCCGGCGGGTGCCAGGCCTCGCGCGTCACCCGTCCGAGTTTCTCACCGGCTCACGACCACGGAGGGTCAGCCTACGATATGGGTATTTCCCGCCGATGTCGCGCATCGCCCTTGGCACGGTATGGCAGTGCAGGAAGAATCCATCGGCAAGCGCGTAGATGGCCGGTGGGGAGCGATGCGCGTCGAGAGAGGCAGGATTCGTCTTGACTCGACTGAGGCTCGAATCGACACTAGCCGGACGATTGCATACAGCCGAGTGGCGAAATGTCTCCGCAAGCGTCCCGCGAGCCTCGCGAATTGCACACCCCAGGAGGTGATGGATGACGGTGACCGTCGCCATGACGCTCAACGGCAAGCCGGTATCGGCCGAGGTCGAGGAGCGTACCTTGCTCGTCACCCTGCTGCGCGAGCACTTTCGCCTCACCGGCACCCATGTCGGGTGCGATACGAGCCAGTGCGGCGCGTGCGTCGTCCACGTCGGCGGCCGATCCGTGAAGAGCTGCGCGATGCTCGCGGTGCAGGCGCACGGCTGCGAGGTGCAGACAATCGAAGGGGTTGCCGAAGGCGAGAAGCTGCATCCGATGCAGGAGGCGTTTCGTGACAATCACGGCCTGCAATGCGGGTTCTGCACGCCGGGGATGGTGATGAGCGCGCTCGATCTCGTGAAGACCAACCCGCACCCCGGCGAGCGCGAGATCCGCGAGTGGCTCGAGGGCAACCTGTGCCGGTGCACCGGCTATCACAACATCGTGAAGTCGATCGCGGCCGGCGCCGCGGCAATGGCACGCGGCGGATGACCAGCGCGCGGGCGCCCGCGGTCCGGCTCGCGCGGGGGATCGATTCGATGCGTCCTGCGACCCGCCGGCTCGCAACCCTCCGGGAGCACCGGCCTTTTTCCACCGCGAAGCTCGGCTCGTGGCGTCTCGCAAGGCGCCATTCGGGCTGATCGCGGATCGAGGGATCATGTATCCATTTCGCTATACCAAGCCGGTCACGCTGGAACAAGCGGCCAAGTGTCTCGCCGCGGCGGAGGACGGCGTGTTGCTTGCCGGCGGGCAGACGCTGCTGCCGGCGATGAAGCAGCGCCTCGCGCAGCCCTCGGACCTCATCGATCTCGGCGGTATCGAATCCCTGGCCGGTATCGAGCGCGCCGGTGACACGATCGTGATCGGCGCAATGACCCCGCACTGTGACGTCGCTTCGTCGAGCATCGTCGGCGACGCCATTCCCGGGCTCGCCGAGCTCGCCGGCGGCATCGGCGATCCCCAGGTGAGGAATTGCGGGACCCTTGGCGGCTCGGTGGCGAACGCGGACCCTGCCGCGGACTATCCGGCCGTCCTCGTGGCGCTTGGCGCCACGGTGCGCACCAACGAGCGCGAGATCCCGGCCGAGTCCTTCTTCACCGGGATGTTCGAGACCGCGCTCGATGACGGCGAGATCGTCACCTCGGTGGTGTTTCCGATCCCTGCCCGCGCCGCCTACGGGAAGTTTCCCAACCCCGCCTCCCGCTACGCGGTCGCCGGGGTGTTCGTTGCCGAGGGCGGCGGTGGGGTTCGAGTCGCGGTCACCGGCGCCGGGCCGAGCGTCTTCCGGGTGCCCGAGATGGAAGCGGCCCTCTCCGGACGGTTCGAGCCGGAAGCTGTCGCCGCGGTGTCCATCGCTCCTGACGATCTGAACTCCGACATCCACGCGAGCGCCGAGTATCGCGCCCACCTCGTCACCGTCATGGCGAAGCGGGCGACCGCGGCCGCCGCGGCTCGGAACGGCCACGCGCCGGAGGCCGCGCCCGATGCAGCGGGCCGGCGTTCGCCCGGCGGATTGGCCGGCGCACCGGATAGCCGGCCCGAGTGACGAATCCGGCCGCGCCTGGTCCCCGCGTGGCCGGCGCTCTGCCCGCGAACGTCGGGGAGGCGCTCTCGCTGCTCTCGCGCGGCGGCTACGTGGCGGACGGCAGCCTTGCGACCGCAGTATTCCTCTCGCTCTCCCTCGGCCGGCCGCTGTTCCTGGAGGGCGAGGCCGGGGTCGGGAAGACGGAGATCGCGAACGTGCTCGCCGCGGTCCTCGGCCGGCGGCTGATCCGGCTCCAGTGCTACGAAGGGCTCGACCTCTCCTCCGCGGTGTACGAGTGGAACTATCCCCGGCAGATGATCGAGATCCGGCTCGCCGAGGCCGAGGGAGGACGCTCGCGCGAAGCGCTGGCGGACGGCATCTTCTCGACTCGGTTCCTCATCAAGCGTCCGCTGCTGCAAGCGTTGGAATCGTATCCGGAGGGAGCGCCGGTGCTGCTCATCGACGAGATCGACCGCGCGGACGAGCCGTTCGAAGCGTTCCTGCTCGAGGTGCTGTCCGACTTCCGGATCACGATCCCGGAGATCGGGCCGATTGAAGCGGCGGCGCCGCCGATCGTCGTCATCACCTCCAACCGGACGCGCGAGGTACACGATGCGCTGAAGCGCCGGTGCTTCTACTACTGGGTCGACTACCCCGATGCGGCCCGGGAGCTGGAGATCCTGCGCATCAAGGCGCCGGAGGCGGGGGAGGCGCTGCGGCGCCAAGTCGTTGCATTCGTTCGGAGGCTTCGCGAGCAGGATCTGTTCAAGGCCCCGGGGGTGGCGGAGACAATCGACTGGAGCCAGGCGCTCGTACAGCTCGACGCGATGACGATCGAGCACGACGTGGTCAACGACACCCTGGGAGCGCTGCTCAAGTATCAGGATGACATCGAGCGCGTGCGCGGCACCGAAGCCGCCCGGATCCTCGAAGAGATCACCACGGATCTTGAACGGTGGCCGGCGGGGTCGTAGGCCCGTATCTCGCCCCGACTCGCGACGCGAGCATACGCAGCGTGCCACGGGCAGGACATCCGCTGCGCGCCCGGGTGGTGTCTCTCTCCAATTCACGACGCGAGCATACGCAGATGGCGGCACCGGCAACGCGAGCGCCGGCCACGGACAGGCGCAGGGGCCGGTGGATTGTCGTCGCGGCGAACGGACAGGCGACAGGTGACTTGCCGGTCCGGTCGCCGGAGCAGGGGCTGCCCGGCCGCCGCGGCCGTCGATCGATGAGAACTGCGAGGCAGGCAAGGTGAGCGGGCGGCCCGGCGATGCGGTTTCGAGGGGACGGCTCGACGAGAACCTGATGCACTTCGCGCGGCTGCTGCGCCGCTGCGGCTTCTCGGTCGGCCCGGGACGGACCCTCGATGCGTTGCGGGCGGTCGGCGCCGGGCGGATCGAGGATCGCTCGGTGTTCTATTGGACGTTGCACGCAGTGTTCGTCAATCATCGCGACCAGCGCGAGCTCTTCGACCAGGCGTTCCACGTGTTCTGGCGCAACCCCGGGCTCCTCGATCGGATGCCGTCGCTGGCGCTACCTGCAACCGGCGCGCCGAGCCCGTGCGAGCCGGCGCTGAGCCGGCGGGTGAGCGAGGCGCTCGCCGCGGGAGGGCGGCCCCCTCCCCGGCGCGAGAGAGCGCGGCCGACGATGGAGCTCGATGCCGCGCTCACCTGGTCGGCGGATGAACGGCTCCGCAAGCGTGACTTCGAGCAGATGAGCGCCGAGGAAGCCGCCCGCGCACGGACGGCGATGCGCGCGATGCGGCTGCCGCTCCCCGATCTGCCGGTACGGCGGCGCCGGCCGCATCCCCATGGAGAGCGGCTGGACCCGCGCGCCACCTTCCGCGCCAGCATGCGTCGCGGCGGCGGCATCGAGCTGATCCGCGCCCGCCGCCGCCGTCGTCCCCCGGCGGTCGTGATCCTGTGTGACGTGTCGGGCTCCATGAGCCGGTATTCCCGCATGCTGCTCCACTTCGTTCATGCGATCACCAATGATCGCGACCGCGTCTTCTCGTTCGTCTTCGGCACCCGGCTCACGAACGTGACCCGGCAGCTTCGCGAGAAGGATGTCGACGATGCGCTCGCACGGGTTGCGTCGGTCGTCGATGATTGGGGCGCAGGCACGCGGATTGGCAGTTGCATCCGGGAGTTCAACCTCCGCTGGTCGCGGCGGGTCCTGGGCCAGGGGGCGCTGGTGTTGCTGATCACCGACGGGCTCGACCGCGACGCCGGGGAAGGGCTCTCTCGGGAGGTGCAGCGGCTGTCGATGTCGTCGCGCAAGCTCGTGTGGCTCAACCCGCTCATGCGCTACGATAGGTTCGAGCCGAAGGCGCTCGGCATGAGGGCGATGCTGCCGCATGTCGACGAGATGCGCCCTGTGCACAATCTGGAGAGCCTCGAGTCGCTGGTCGATGCGCTGAGGGGCGAGGCGACCAACCGGAGAGAGCGATGGCCGAACCCGAGCCGCACGTGAATATGCCGGACCCCGATCCGCTGGTGGTCGCCGAGCGTTGGCGCAAGGAAGGCCGCGGCGTGGCCATTGCCACCGTCATCACCACTTGGGGGTCGTCTCCCCGGCCGGTCGGGAGCCAGCTCGTCCTCGACGAGGACGGCCGCTTCGTCGGCTCGGTGTCCGGCGGATGTATCGAAGGGGCGGTCATCGCCCAGGGCATCGAGACGATTCGCGACGGCGAGCCTCGGGTCCTCGACTTCGGGGTCAGCAACGAGCAGGCATGGGAGGTCGGCCTGACGTGCGGAGGCAAGGTGCAGGTGTACGTCGAGCCGGTCGAGGATTGAACCCGATCGCCGTGAACACACCTGTCCGCCACAGCGTACCGCCGATCCCGAGCGTTCTGCGATGAAGCAACAGTTGCTGCATGCCGTGCTCGGCGCACGGGCCGGGAAGCGCCCGCTGGTCCTCGTCACCGAGCTCGGCAGCGGGCGCCAGTGGGTCGAGATCGATGGGGAACCTGCCACCGGGCTCGACGCAAGCGTCTGCGCGGCGGCGCGCGACGCGCTTCGACGTGACCGAAGCGAAGTCGCGGAACTCGCCGGCGCCAGATATTTCCTGCACGTCATGAGCCCGCCACTGCGGCTGTTCGTGATCGGGGCGGTCCACATTGCCCAGACCCTCGTCCCGATGGCGTCGCTGCTGGGATATGCGGTGACGGTGATCGATCCGCGCCGCGCATTCGTCACCAGCGAGCGATTTCCGGGGGTGACGGCGATGACCGACTGGCCCGACGAGGTGCTCGACGCGGCGGAGCTCGATTCTCGCAGCGCCGTAGTGACGTTGACCCACGATCCGAAGTTCGACGATCCCGCGCTCCAGGTGGCTCTCGCCTCGCCTGCGTTCTACATCGGGAGCCTCGGTAGTCGGCGCACCCACGGCAAACGCATCGAGCGGCTCACCGGTGCGGGGTTCGCGCAGAAGACGCTCGCGAGGATCCACGCACCCGTAGGGCTCGATATCGGCGCGGTGACGGCGGGGGAGATCGCGGCGTCGATTGTCGCCGAGATTACCGCCGCCTTTCGTATGCAGAGCAAAGTGTGAAGTTCGGTCGGTTCAAGGTTGCAGATTCGGCCGGCGTCGTGCTCGCGCACGGCATACGTGCCGGCGGCCGGACGTTCAAGAAGGGCCGGGTGCTGAGCGGCGCGGACGCCGAACTCCTGGAGCGGGAAGGGTTCGAAGTGGTCGCGGGGGCGCGGATCGACGCCGGCGACGTGGTGGAGGATATGGCGGCGCAGACTGCGGCGCAGGCCCTCGCCGGCCCCGGGGTGCGTGTCGGGGGGCCGTTTACCGGGCGCTGCAACCTGTTCGCGGCGGCCGATGGCCTCTTCGTGCTCTCGGTGTCGGACATCGATCGGTTCAACGCGGTCGACGAGGCGCTGACCGTGGCCACGCTGGCGGGGCCGCGGGCGGTGCGCGAGGGCGAGATGCTCGCGACGATCAAGGTGATTCCGTTCGCCGTGCCCGGTGAAGTGCTCGATCGCGCGCTCGCGTGTCTCGGTTCGGGGCCGGCGATTCGTGTCGCAGCCTTCGAGCCGACGGCCGCCGCCATCATCCAGACCCGGCTCCCGCCGACGAAGGAGAGGGTGCTCGACAAGACCTCCCGGGTGCTCCGGTCCCGCGTCGAAGCGTTGAGCGGCTGCGTCGTGGACGATGCCCGTTGCGATCACGATGCCGTCGCCGTCGCCACCGCCGTCGGTCACGCCCTCGACGCGGGTGCGCAGCTCGTGCTGATCGCGGGCGCATCTGCCATCGTCGATCGCCGTGACGTCATCCCCAGCGGCATCGTGGCCGCCGGGGGCGAGGTGCTCCATCTCGGAATGCCCGTCGATCCGGGCAATCTCCTCCTGTTGGCGCGCTGCCGCGGGCACCCGGTGCTGGGCCTGCCCGGATGCGCGCGTTCGCCGGCGCTCAACGGCCTCGATCTGATCCTCGAACGCCTCGCCGCCGGGCTCGACGTGGCGCCGCGCGACGTCATGGCGATGGGGGTCGGCGGGCTTCTCAAGGAGACGGCGGCGCGGTCCCAACCCCGGCGCGGCTCACGGGGGACAAGCCCGGCGCGCGCCGCGAACGTCTCCGCGCTGGTGCTGGCGGCCGGACGTTCGACCCGGATGGGGCTGGTCAACAAGCTCCTTGCGCCGTTCGGCGGGCGCGTGATGGTGCGGGCGGTCGTCGAGCAGCTCGAAGGCTCGTGCGTGCGGCCGATCGTCGTCGTCACCGGTCACGAGGCCGATCGGATCGGGGAGGCGCTTACCGGCGCCGGTGTACGGCTTGTTCACAACCCCGCGTACCGGGAGGGCTTGAGCGGATCGATACGGGCCGGCCTCGCGGCGTTGCCGGAATCCGCCGAGGCGGCGATCATCTGCCTCGGCGACATGCCGCTCATCGCATCGAGCCACGTCGAGAAGCTGGTGGCAGCATTCGACCCCGCGGAAGGGCGCGAGATATGCGTGCCCGTCTTCGAGGGAAAGCGTGGCAATCCGGTCCTGTTCGCCCGGCGGTTCTTCGAGGAGGTGGCGGCGGTCCGCGGCGACGTCGGCGCACGCCATCTCATCGGCGAGTACGAGGAGTACGTGTGCGAGGTCGCGATGGACGATCGAGCAGTGCTTGTCGACGTGGACTCTCCGCAGGCACTGCTCGAGATCGAGGAGCAGCTCTGAACGAGCTCTACCAGGACGCGATCATCGCGGCGGCGCGCCGGACGAGCGGGCGCGGCCGGCTCGCGCTGCCGCACGGGTCCGCGACCACCGACAATCCGCTGTGCGGCGATCGAGTGACCCTGGATGTCGAGCTCGGCTCGTCCGGACGCATCGTGCGGGTGGGACACGTGGTCAGGGGATGCCTGCTTTGCGAAGCCGCCACGGTCGTGATCGCCGAGCAGGCATCGTCGCAGGAGATTGAAGATCTGCGGCGCGCCGGGGCCGGCGTCGATGCGGCGCTGAAGGCCGGGTCGTCGTTTCCGTGGCCTGCGCTCGACATGTTCGCGCCGGTCCGCGACGTGAAGAGCCGGCACCGGTGCGTCGGACTGCCGTTCGAAGCACTCGCCGCGGCACTTGACGTGTGTACCGGGGCCGGCCCGGGGTGAGCCGGCTCGCGTCTCTCAACCGGCCGCGAAGCAGTCCTTGCCGGCCGAATGGCGGTTTCGAGTGATGCAGCTCACGGCTCGCGCCGCTCGATACCGCTGAGCGATACGATATGGAGGGTCACGGGTTTTCCATCAGGCTCCACGTGGGCGATCTTCACCGGGAGAAAGCCCAGCGCGCTCGCGCACCACAGGGTCGTCTCCCGCTTGCTGTTCTCGCGCTCACGCCGGATGACAATGGTGTCGAACGTCCCGAGCGCGGTCTCGATCCGCTCCTCGCCGATGCTGGTCAGCACGTAGCGTCTGAGCCGGCCGCCGTCGGCGATCGTGTACTCCATGCCGCGCTCGCCTCGGCTCAGATCGCGCATCAGTGCAAGGATGTAGTTGAACTTGTCCATGGTGCCGGGCGGTACCGGCATCTTCCACGGGCCGTCCGGTGAGTCGTGGCGGGCGACGTTCGCCTCCCAGTCGAACGCGATGCCGATCTTGCGGGCCTTTCGGCCGGTGCGTTCGTAGTGGTATGCGAGCGGTTGCAGCCAATCCCCCGCGTAGGTCCATTCGCTGCGTTCGACGCGGGTGTCGTCGCGAATGAGCGAGAACATCCCTGCCGGCTCGGTACGTGACGTGGAGACGTACCTGCCTCCGGCCCCCGGTGCCAGGGACCATCGGGTCCGGGCGATCGTCGTTCCGGCCACTTCGAGCACGAAGGTCGCTTCGAATCGTTCCGGCAGCTCCCGCGCCGGGGCCGCGAGCGGGAACGCCGCGGTCGAGAGCAGCAGCAACAGCGCGGTGAGCGGGCGGGTAACGGGTTTCATGGCGCGGCGGTGGAGATCCTGACCGGGCAGAGCCGGAGCCAAGCTTTCTGGATTCCCGTTTCCGCGGGAATGACGGAAAATGCGCTGGGCGCCACTCCTCATTCCCGCTTCCGTGGGAATGACGGAAACTACGCTGGACACCACTTCTCAACCCCGCTTCCGTGAGAATGACGGACAATACGCCGAACGCCGTTCCTCGTCATTCCCGCGCAAGCGGGAATGATGCCATCGACATGGCCGTGGTTGATGCACCTACCGTCATTCTCGCGGCAGCGGGAACAAGGATTGAATACGTGAAGGAGTCTGCCGGCGCGCGCCGCGGCGCAGCAAGATGGTGAGGCTCGTCTATACGGCGGTGCTGTATTGTGCGACGCCGTTTTTCCTCGCTCGGCTCCTGTGGCGCGGGCTGCGCAACTTCGACTATTGGGGGCGGATCGGCGAGCGCTTCGGTCTGGGGGCGCGGATCGGCTCGGAGCGGGGATGTGTGTGGATCCATGCCGTGTCGGTCGGTGAAGTCCAGGCCGCGGCGCCGATCGTGAAGGCGCTCAAGAACCGTTTTCCCGGTGAGA
>JAKZYK010000333.1:0-5776 GCA_047514485.1 Gammaproteobacteria bacterium | reverse complement strand
CGAACGCGCCCGCTTCACGGCGGCTCTCGAGGCTGGCCGCCGGTCGCTCGACTTTCTCAAGCAGCCGCTGCTGCCGTACCAGGTGGAGGGAGTGCTTCATCTCGCGTTCGGGGAGCGCGTACTCCTTGCCGACGACATGGGCCTGGGGAAGACCGTGCAGGCCATCGCGGCCTGCACACTGCTGCGCGAGCTGCACGGAATCGAACGGGTGCTCGTGGTCTCGCCCGCGTCCCTCAAGGCCGAGTGGGAGGAGCAGATCGCCAAGTTCTCCGATCTGCCCTCGACCATCGTGTTCGGCGGATATCCGGCCCGGCGCGCGGCATACCGGCGCCACACTTTCTTCACGCTCTGCAACTACGAGCAGGTGGTGGCGGACGGCAGGAATCTTCTCGATGCGCTCCGGCCCGACGTGGTCATCCTCGACGAAGCCCAGCGCATCAAGAACTGGCAGACCAAAACCGCAAACGCGGTCAAGAAGCTCGAGAGCAAGTACGCCTTCGTACTCACCGGCACGCCGATCGAGAACCGAATCGACGAGATCTACTCGATCGTCCAGTTCCTGGACCCCGATCTTCTCGGCCCCCTGTTCCGCTTCAACCGGGAATTCTACGAGCTGGACGAGAAGGGCAAGCCCGCCGGCTTTCGGAATCTGGAGATGCTCGCGGAGCGCGTCTCCTCGGTGATGCTCAGGCGGCGCAAGGAAGACGTGGAGACCGAGCTCCCGGGCCGGACCTCGAAGACTTTCTTCGTCCCGATGACCGATACCCAGACCAAGGCCTACACGGACTATGAATACTATGTGAAGCGCCTCGCGGCCCTCGCCGCAAAACGGCCTCTCACCAAGGACGAGTTCGAAAGGCTCCAGAAATTCCTCGCCTGCATGCGCATGGTTTGCGACACGCCCTACATTCTCGGCGACGAGTCCCGGGACTGCCCCAAGATGGAAGAAATGGAACGGCTGCTGCCGGACCTTCTGGACGATCCCGAGCGCAAGATCATCGTCTTCTCCGAGTGGGTGCGGATGCTGGAACTCGTCCGCGAGTATGCGGCCGGCGCCGGCATCGAGTTCGCCTGGCACACGGGCAGCGTGCCGCAGCCCCGGCGCCGCGCGGAGATCGTGAGATTCCGCCAGGACCCCGAATGCCGGTTGTTCCTCTCCTCGGAGTCCGGCGGCGTGGGACTCAACCTTCAGGTGGCCGACACCGTCGTCAACATGGACCAGCCGTGGAATCCCGCCCGTCTCGAGCAGCGAATCGCCCGCGCCTGGCGCAAGTACCAGACCCGTCCGGTCAACGTCATCAACCTGGTGAGCGAGTACACCATCGAGCACCGCATGCTCGGGTTGCTGGACGCCAAGCGCGTTCTCGCCGAAGGGGTGCTCGATCGGCGCGGCGACCTCTCGGAGATCCCCTTGCCGACCGGCCGGGCCGCGTTCATGGAGCGGCTGAACGCGGTGCTCGACGCGCAGGTGGAAGCGGCGGCCGAGGCCGCCGGCGCGTCCGAGCCCCTCACGGCCGTGGAGCAGCTTCGCGACGGTCTGGTCGCCAGGCATGCCGCGACGCTGCAGCGAGTGTTCGTGCGTGAAGACGACGCCGCCGTGCTGGTCGTGCTCTCGCTGCCGGCCGAGCGTATCGCCGAGGAAGAACGCCGCCTCGCCGACTCCACGGAGCTGAACGTCAAGGTGATCGATCCGGCCACTCACGAATCGATGCTTCGCCTCGCCGAAGCGGGGCTGATTACCTTGCCAGGGGGAGAGTTGCGGGAGATCTACCCGGTCGGCGGCTCGCCGGACACGGAGTCCGACGGTCGGGTCCTGCGGGCGAGGGCCCTCGCCGAACGTGCCGAGCACAAGCTCAAGGCGGCTGCACTGCTCGAGGGCGGCGGCTTTGGCGAGGAGGCGCACGCGCCCGCGGCGGAGGCGGCCCGGCTCGCCGCCGGATCACTGGCGGCGATGCGCGGAGAGACCGAGCCCGGCGACGCCGAGTCGGCCACGGAGTTTCTGCTCGGGAAGGAACCCGGCGAGGTCCCCGGCGGTCCACCGCACGATGTGATACGGATTCTGTCCGGTGAGGAGGTGGAAGCAGGCGCCGCGGCGCCGGTTGGAGATTTCTTGGCCCGGATTTCCCTAATGATCAAGGACATGGCCGCTGCACCGGACCGCGCAGCAGGGACATTCGAGGCCGCATGAAGAAAACGCTTGCGGCCGGAGAGCCGGTCTTCATCAAGGGCCTGAACGAGGTGCTCGATCGCGTCGCGTTGTTCGCCGGTATCATCGTCAGATTCGCCGGTACCGTCGGTTCAATCTCGTTCGTTCACGATACGTCCCCCGAGCCGCCGGCTTCGGCTACATCGCCTTCACGATCCCCTCGACCATCTTCTTCGCGTCGGAGAACAGCATCATGGTGTTGTCGCGGAAGAACAGCTCGTTCTCGATCCCTGCGTAGCCCGAGCCCATTCCGCGCTTGACGAACAGCACCGTCTTCGCCCGCTCGACGTCGAGCACCGGCATCCCGTAAATCGGGCTCTGCGGATTGTTCTTGGCGGCCGGGTTGGTCACGTCGTTCGCGCCGATGACGAAGGCGACGTCTGTCTGCGCGAACTGGCTGTTGATGTCATCGAGCTCGAAGACCTCGTCGTAGGACACGTTCGCCTCGGCGAGCAGCACGTTCATGTGCCCGGGCATCCGGCCCGCGACAGGATGGACGGCGTAGCTCACCTTCACCCCTTCGGACTTGAGCCCGTCGGCCATCTCGCGAAGGGCGTGCTGCGCCTGCGCGACCGCCATGCCGTAGCCGGGCACGATGATCACCGAGCCCGCGTTCTTCATGATGAACGCGGCGTCCTCGGCGCTGCCCTGCTTGACCGGCCGCTGCTCGACCGCGCAGCCTGCCGAGAAATCCGTCTCGCCGCCGAATCCGCCCAGGATCACGCTGAAGAACGAGCGGTTCATCCCCTTGCACATGATGTAGGAGAGGATCGCGCCCGACGAGCCAACCAGCGCCCCGGTGATGATCAGGGCGGTGTTCTCGAGGGTGAATCCGATCCCCGCCGCCGCCCATCCCGAGTAGGAATTGAGCATGGAGACGACGACCGGCATGTCCGCGCCGCCGATGGGGATGATGATCAGCACCCCGATCGCGAACGCAAGCAACGTGAGCAGCCAGAACGCCGCGTGCGACTCCGTGCGGCAGAACCACACCACCAGCACGACGATCGACACCCCGAGGGCGGCATTGAGGAGATGCTGCCCGGGGAATACGACCGGGCGGCCGGAGACGAGCCCTCGCAGCTTGGTGAACGCTACCACCGAACCAGTAAACGTGACCGCGCCGACGCCTGCGCCGATGGACATCTCGATGAGGCTCGCGGCGCTGATGGCGCCCACCGTGCCGATGCCGTACGCATCCGGCGTGTTCAACGCCGCCGCCGCGACCAGCACCGCGGCCATGCCGACCAGACTGTGGAACGCGGCGACAAGCTGCGGCATCGCGGTCATCGGGATCTTTCGGGCGATGACCGCGCCGGCGCCCCCTCCGATCCCGACGCCAAGCACGATCAGACCCCACGTGAGGCCATCGGCGATGTCCGCGAGCACCAGGGTGGTGACGACCGCGATGGCCATGCCGACCATCCCGAGGAGGTTGCCCCGCCGGGAGGTCTCCGGCGAGGAGAGTCCCCGCAGCGCGAGGATGAAAAGTGCGCCCGATACGAGATAGGCGAGTGCTGCGATGTTTGCGGACACGCCGCTGTCCTCTACTTCTGCTTCTTCTTGTACATGGCGAGCATGCGCTGGGTGACGAGGAACCCGCCGAAGATGTTCACCGACGCCAGCGTCACCGCGACGAAGCCGAGCGTTCTGGAGACGCCGGCCGACTCGCCCGCCTCCACCGCCACCGCGAGCAGCGCCCCGACCACGATTACCGAGGAGATGGCGTTGGTCACCGACATCAGCGGCGTATGCAGCGCCGGGGTCACGCTCCACACGACGTAGTAGCCCACGAAGATCGCGAGCACGAAGATGGAGATGCGGAAGATGAAGGGATCGATCTGGGCGGCTTCAGCCATTGGGGATGTCCTCGGTTGCAGCGTCTCGGCTGGAGTGTCTCTCTCGTTCGGTGCGTCTTGTTCAGGACCGTCCAGGTCCCGGGGCCTCGTGCAGGAAGTCTTGGCCGGGATGCTTCGGTTGTGGAGCTTCGGTCGGGATGTCTCGGTCGTGGAGTCTCGGTCGGGATGTCTCGGTCGTGGAGCCTCGGTCGGGATGTCTCGGTCGTGGAGTCTCGGCCAGGATGTCTCGGTCGTGGAGTCTCGGCCGGGATGTCTCGGTCGTGGAGTCTCGGCCGGGATGTCTCGGTCGTGGTGTCTCAGTCCGAAGGCTGGAACGACGGGTGGACGACGCTCCCGCCCCGCGTGAGGCCGGTGCCGGTCACGAGTTCGTCGTTCCAGTCGAACTCGACGGCGCCGGTCTCGCCGTCGACGAACGGCGCCACGAAGTTGTAGAGATTGCGGGCATAGAGCGCGGATGCATCCACCGGCAGGCGGCCCGGCACGTTGACATGACCGATGATGCGAACCCCGTGATGCTCGACGATCTCGCCCGGGCGCGAGAGCGGGCAGTTACCGCCCTGCTCCACCGCCAAGTCCACGATGATACTCCCGAGCTTCATGCTCTCGACCATCTCCCTGGTGACGAGCACCGGCGCCGGCCGGCCCGGGATCAACGCAGTGGTGACGACGATGTCCTGCTTCGCCAGATGCTCGGCCACGAGCTCGGCCTGCCGGCGGCGGTAGTCCTCGCTCATCTCCCTGGCATAGCCGCCCGCCGTCTCCGCGGCCTGCGCCTCCTCGCTCTCGACCATCACGAAGGATGCCCCGAGACTCTCGACCTGCTCCTTCACCGCGGGACGGACGTCGGTGGCGCTGACGATGGCGCCGAGACGGCGCGCCGTCGCAATCGCCTGCAGCCCCGCCACCCCGGCCCCGAGCACGAATACGCGCGCGGGCGGCACCGTACCGGCCGCGGTCATCATCATCGGCATCGCCCGTGCGAACTCCGCCGAGGCGTCGATCACCGCCTTGTACCCGGCTAGATTCGCCTGCGACGAGAGGACGTCCATCGACTGCGCACGGCTGATCCTCGGCATGAACTCCATCGCGAACGCATCGACCCCGGCCGCGGCGTAGGCGTCCACCGAATCCCGGGCACCGTAGGGCGAAAGCAATCCGACGAGCGCCGCGCCCGGCTCCATCGCCGAGAGCTCCGCGGCGGTCGGGGCGCGGACCTTCAACACCAGATCGGCACCGGAGAGCAGCGCCGCGCCGCCGTCTGCAAGCCGCACACCCGCTACGTCGTACGCTTCATCCGTGAATCCGGCCGACGCTCCCGCGCCCAATTCGATCACGACTTCCAGGTTGAGGCCGCGGAATTTCTTCGCGGTCTCGGGCGAGATCGCGACCCGGGTCTCCTGCGGATGCGATTCCTTCGGTACCGCCAGCTTCATGGGCTCAGCCCTTCCTTGTACATGATCGAGAAACAGGATACGCCGAGCGGCGTATCTGGCAGCAGGAGGATTTTCTCATGAATGGCCCCGCACGATTCACCGACCGTACGTCCCCCCCAGGGCCATTTCACGCTACCGTGTGAGGACGGACATCGATGCTCCGGCAGTCCGTAGGTCGGATTAGCGCAGCGTAATCCGACGTTTCCGGCCCAGGAAGTGCGCGTCGCATGTGATGTCGGATTACGCTGCGCTAATCCGACCTACAATCCGGCCAGCGT
>JAKZYK010000332.1:0-5947 GCA_047514485.1 Gammaproteobacteria bacterium | reverse complement strand
CGCGAAATCCGCCGCTTCGCGGTACACGCGGATGCTCGCGTCCCGCACCCGCTCGGCGAGCTCGCGTCCGACGAGCCTCGCCGCCGCTTCGAAGTCGATGTTCTCGTCGTGCGCGCCGGCCTCGGCCTTGGTCGAGGGGGTAAAGATGACCTCGGGCAGCTTGCCGGCCTGCTTCAGACCGGGCGGCAGGCGGACCCCGCATACCGACCCGGTGCGCTGGTAGTCCTTCCAACCCGAGCCGATGAGGTAGCCGCGCACGATCGCCTCGATGGGCAGCGGAGCGAGACGACGCACGACCATGGTCTGATCCGCGATCGACGCCCGGACCTCGGCGTCCGCGACGAAGTCCTCGAGCCTGAGGGGTGCGCAATGGTGGCGCACGGTCCCTTCGATGCGCGAGAACCAGAAGCGCGACAGCCCCGTCAGCACGGCGCCCTTGCCCGGGATGGGGTCGGGGAGCACCACGTCGAACGCAGACAGCCGGTCCGTAGCCACGATGAGCAGATGCTCGTCCCCGGCCGCGTAGATGTCGCGCACCTTGCCGCGCCCGATCAGATCCAGGCCTGGAATGTCGGTTTCAAAGATAGCCTTCATGATCATCGAGTCTCGTGGGTGTCCGGCACGGGCGGCGGCGAAGGGCGCGATCATACTTCCGGCCGCTCGTATCTCAAGACCCGCGCTCGATCGGGACACCTCGAGCGAGGGCGGGGAGGTCACCGTCGAATCCGGACGCCAACCGCATGAAGCCCGCCTTGAGCGGCGGGATCCGATCGGTCAGCGCGAGCCCGGTCTCGCGCAGTTGCCGCACCGGGGTCCAGGGGTTCGAGAACAGATGCCGGAGGCCGCCGAGCACCGCCTGCATCAAGGCGTTGTGACCGCGCCGCCAGCGCTCGTAGCGGCGCAGCGTCGCCCGCGCCCCGATGTCCCGCCCGAGTCTGTGCGCCCGGCCGATGACCTCGGCGAGGGCCGCCGCGTCGAGCAGCCCCAGGTTCACGCCCTGGCCGGCGAGCGGATGCACGATGTGCGCGGCGTCGCCGGCCAGCGCGACCCGGTCGCGGACGTAGGCCCGCGCGTGGAGATGGCGCAACGCGAACGACGCGCGGGCGCCCGGGGCGCTCACCGCGCCGAGCTTCCATTCGAAGGCGTCGGCCACCTCGAAGCCGAACGAATCGGCGTCGAGCGCGCACAATAGCGCGGCATGCTCGGGCGTCGTCGACCACACGATCGACGAGGCTCCGTTCGACAGCGGCAGGAAGGCGAGCGGGCCGCCGGGCAGGAAACGTTGCCACGCCGTCTCCCGGTGCGGCATCGCCGTCCGCACCTCAGCCACCACCGCCTCCTGGCGGTAATCGCCCTCGGTGAAGTCGATACCCGCGAGCTCGCGCACGCGTGAGCCCGCGCCGTCGGCGCCGGCGACGAGCGGCGCGCGAAGGCGCCGGTCCGCGAACATAGCCACCGCTTCGCCGCCGTCGAGGGTGAGCCCGGTGAGCTCCGCTCCCCGATGCCATTCGACGTTCGGCAGTGCTTCGATCCGCTGCTCGACGGCCCATTGCACGACCGCGTTCTCGATGATGTGGCCGAGGACCGGCTCGCCGATCTCGGCGCTGTCGAAGTGCACCTCGCCGGTGCGTTCCCACACGTGCATCTCGCGCATCGGACCGATCCGATCCGCCGGCAGCACCGGCCACGCGCCGAGGACGCGCAGGATGCGCTCGGACGCCACGGTGAACGCGCTGACCCGCGGCCCGTACGCCGGCCCCGGGGCCGCGGCCGGCGCGCTCGATCGCTCGACGACCGCGACCCGCAAGCCCATCTCCCCCAGCGCGAGGGCCAGCGTCGCGCCGACGAGCCCGCCCCCCGCGACGATCACGTCGTACCTCACGGGAGGCGTCCGAGCGCAAGCCTCAGCGCCTTGCCCGCGAGGGCCGGCGTCGCGCCGACGAGTCCGCCTCCGGTGACGATGAAGTCGTACCTCACGGGAGGAGCCCCAGCGCAAGCTTCGGCACTTTTCCGGCGAGCCCCATCGCGCGGCGGGCCAGTGCGCGTTTCAAAGGGGGCGCGAGGTCGAGGACGACGAGCGCCGGTGCGCGTAACGGCGCGATCGGAGAGAACCGGTGACTGAAGATGTCTACGAGCGCATCGGTGAACCGTGCGACCGCGGCATGATCCGGTGCGCGCCACCGCCGGTAGCGCTCCAGCATCGATGCATCGCCGGAAGTACACCCTTCCCGGCGCGCCGCCGCGATGACCTCGGCCAGGCACGCGGCGTCGCGCATCCCGAGGTTGAATCCCTGCCCCGCGACCGGGTGCAGGTGATTCGCGGCGTTGCCGATCAGCACGATGCGCTCCGCGACGACAGTGTCCGCACGCACGAGCCGCAACCGGAACACCACACGCTCATCGGCCGAGACGAAGCCGCCGAGGCGGCCCCCGAAGATCGCATCGAGCTCCTCGGCGAAGGCTCGCTCGTGCAGCCCGGCAAGCCGGTCCGCCTGCTCCTCGTCGCAGCTCCAGACAAGTCCGTAGCGCGCCCCGCCCATCGGCAGCAGGGCCACCGGGCCACCGGGCGTGAAGCGCTCGAACGCGGTGTGCGCGCGCGGCGCGCGTACGGTCACCACCGACGCGATCGCGCACTGGCGGTAGTCGCGAACCGTCGCATCGATGCCGAGTGCATCGCGCAGCTCCGAGCGCCCCCCGTCGGCCACCACCAGCAACGACGCCTTGAAGGAGAACGACGCGCCATCGGCTTCTTCGATCACGCGGGACGTGACGAGATCGGCGGATACGCTCGCATCGACGATACGCCCGCCGGTGCGATGGATCGCGCTACGCCGCGCAACCGCATCGTGCAGCACGGTCCCGAGCGCACCGGCCGCGACGACGCTGCCAAAGCTTGAGGCCCCGCACTCGGCCGCCTCGAGCCGCGCCGCTCCGAAGCGGCCCGCCTCCGAGACGTGGATCGATTCGATCGGGGTCGCTCCGGGGCCAACCTCGTCCCACACCCCGAGCGACGCAAGCACGCGCTGCGATGCGAGCGAGACTGCGAGCGGGCGCGGCGCGAACGCCAGCGACGGGTCCGCTGCACCGGACGACGGATCGGCGAGCAGCACCCTCGACCCCGAGTCGGCGAGCGCACATGCCAGCGTCGCGCCGACCGCGCCGCCCCCTGCCACCGCGACATCGTAGCGGGTTCCGGCGGCGAGCCGGGCGATGTCAACCCGGTCCGGCAATCGATCCGTCCTCGCCGGCCGACTCCGCCGCCGCGGCCAGCTCCTCGCAGCCCGATCTCGTCAGGAGAACACCGTCCTCGACGAGGCCGCGGCGGGCGTCCGCGGCGATCCGGCCGGCGTCAGCCCGAGCCGACAATCGACTCGATCTCGTCGATCGACTTCGGCGCCGCCGAAGTCAGCACCTCGCGGCCCAACTTCGTCACCAGGACGTCGTCCTCGATACGAATGCCGATGCCGCGCAACCGCTTGGGCGCCTTCTCGTCGTCCGGCGCGATGTACAGCCCCGGCTCCACGGTCATGACCATCCCCGGCTCGAGCACCCGCGACTGGTCGTCGATGCGGTAATCCCCGACGTCGTGCACGTCCATGCCGAGCCAATGGCCGGTGCGGTGCATGTAGAACCGCTTGTACTTCTCTTTCTGGATGATGCGCTTCAACCCGCCCTTGACCGCCCCCAGGTCCACGAGCCCTTCGGCCAGCACCCGCACCGCCGCCATGTGCACGTCGTCGAACGTCCGGCCGGGCGCCACCGTGTCGATGGCGGCTTCTTGCGCCGCGAGCACCAGCGAGTACACGTCGCGCTGCGCGCGGGAGAACCTTCCGTTGACGGGGAACGTGCGGGTGATGTCGGAGGCGTAGAACTCGTGCTCGGCGCCCGCGTCGATGAGCAGCAGGTCGCGGTCCCGCAACCGGTCCGAGTTCTCGGTGTAGTGCAGCGTGCATGCGTTCGCTCCGCCGGCCACGATGGACGGATACGCCGCGGCGCGGCACCCCGCCCGGGTGAACTCGTACAGCAGCTCCGCCTCGATCTGGTACTCGGCCATACCCGGCCGGCAGATGCGCATGGCGCGCTCGTGAGCGGCGGCGCTCACCTGCGCCGCCTTCGACATCACGCCGACCTCCGCCTTGCTCTTGAACAGCCGCATCTCGTGGACGAGATGGTCCAGCATGACGAATTCGCCCAGGCCGCCGCCGAATCGCGCGCCAGCACGGACCTGCGCGACCCACCCGAGCATGCGCTGGTCGAACCCCTGGAATTGACCCATCGCGTAGTAGACCCGCGACTTGTTCTCGAGCAGCCCCGGCAGGATGTCGTCGAGGTCGCCGATGGGAAACGCATCGTCGGCACCGTGCCGCTCGCACACCCCTTCGAGCCCGATCCGGGCGCCGTGCCACTGCTCCGCCGCGGGGTCGCGCTCCCGGCAGAACATCACGAACTCGCCCTGCTCGCGCCCGGGTGCGAGCGCCGCCACTGCCTCGGGCTCGCCGAACCCCGTGAGATAGTAGAAGTTGCTGTCGGGACGGAATGGGAACTCGACGTCGCGATTGCGCGGCCGCACCGGTGACGTCGGCACGATCGCGATGCTCCCCTCTCCCATCATGTCCATCAAACGCTGGCGGCGCTTCGTGAATTCGCGTCGATGCATGACGAATGGTGCTCCGAATCAAACCTGACCGTGCATCCGCCCGGCCTGCTCGAGACCGTGCGTCCGTGCCATACTTCGCAGCGCGGGCTTTGAAGCAGTGTGCAGTCACTGCTCATGATCGGCACGTCGTCGTGGGCACGGGATGCTATCACCGCGGCACACGCTTTTCTCACACAGCGCCCGTTTGACGTGGCCGGGCGAACCTGTCTCGCCCCATACCGTCAGCCGGGCTTTCAACGTCCGTCGGGATCCGCGGGCGCAAGGTTCCATCAGGGCTTGACGGCGGCGTTGACCATCGATCCCCTCGTACCTATAGTTTCTTCATGCAAACCGACGCGGCGGCGTCTTTGCCCGCCGCGTCCTCGCACGGCACCAATCCGCGCCGGGATTTCCATGGATACTCTCGACACACGGACGCTCGAACAGAAGATCGATCACCTGATCCGGATCTGCAACCAGCTCGAGGACGAAAACCGTGCCTTGCGCGATCAGCAGAGCAGCCTGATGGCGGAGCGCGCCGCGTTGGTCGAAAAATCGGAATTGGCGCGGTCGCGGGTCGAAGCGATGATCACACGCTTGCGGGCGATGGAGATCGGCACGTGAGCGACGACCGTGAAGTCCTCACCGTGCGGATCCTCGACAAGGAATACATGATCTCGTGCCTGCCCGAGGAGCGCGAAAGCCTGGTCGCGGCGGCCCGCGAGCTGACCGAGCGGATGAAGGAGATGCGCGGCAACGCGAAGGTGCTCGGGGCCGAGCGCATGGCGGTGATGACCGCGCTCAACGCGATCCACGAGCGCGAGCAGATCAGGTCAAGCCAGCTCGGCGCTCTCGACTCCGCGCAGAAAGCGGTTCACAGGCTGGAAAACAAGCTCGACGCCGCCATCGGTCGACGGGAGACCACCCAGCCGCTAGACTCGTAGGCGACGCCCCCGTGGTGTTCGAGAGTGCGCCTGCAACCTCTCGAGCCTGATTCCATGCTGCCGGGAGCCGAACGACGCGCTGTTGTGCATATCCGCGCCAAGAGCGGAAAGCCTGATGCGCATCGCCAGGCGCCCCCCTGAACCCGAGCGGTTCAGAGGTCATCGCGCACGACGGCGCCAACGGGGTGCGTCATTTTCGCCGCGGCGGCCAGCCCGTACTTCCAGCTTGATCGCAAAGCGAGGCGCGGAGGATGAACGCACCCGCCGAACGCCGCGCGCTTCGCCGAGAGATCCGCCGGCGGCGGCGCGCGCTGAGCGCGTCGGACCGCCGTGCCGCCGCAAGTGCGCTGTCGAATCGTCTCGCCGG
>JAKZYK010000331.1:0-2864 GCA_047514485.1 Gammaproteobacteria bacterium | reverse complement strand
ATTCACCCTTTGCCTCGACCCGTCTATCCCCTATCCTCCCCGCCCCTGAATGTTTCTGAAACCTCCGGAGGGATCACCGTGGCCTTCACCTCGAACGTGTTCGAGACCCGAACCATCAAGCTCGCCGACCGCGAGGAGACCATCGTCGCCGGCGGCCGGCACCTGTTTCCTGTCCTGCCCAGGGCCTTGGAGGGAATCTCCCAGATCGGGGTCATCGGCTGGTCGTCGCAGGGGCCTGCGCAGGCCCAGAACCTGCGGGAGTCGCTGGAGGGCTCGAACATCAGGGTCAAGGTCGGACTGCGGGAAGGCTCGGCATCGATGAAGGAAGCCGAAGCGGTCGGATTCACGAAAAGCGACGGCACGCTCGGCGAGATGTACTCGGTCATCAACGAGTCCGACATGTCGTTGCTGCTCATCTCCGACGCCGCCTTCGCGGAGAACTACCGGCGCATCTTCGACGCGTTCCAGCCCGGCGCCACCCTCGGCCTCTCGCATGGCTTCCTGCTCTCTCACCTGCAAGCCACCGGCGAGGATTTTCCGAAGAACATCAACGTCATCGCAGTCTGCCCGAAAGGGATGGGCCCGTCCGTGCGCCGGCTCTACGAGCAGGGCCGCGAGGTGAACGGCGCCGGCATCAACTGCTCGTTCGCGGTCCATCAGGACGTGAGCGGCCGGGCCACCGACTACGCACTCGGCTGGGCAGTCGGGCTCGGCTCGCCATATACCTTCGAGACCACGCTCGAGAGCGAGTACAAGTCCGACATCTTCGGCGAACGCGGCATCTTGCTGGGCGCTGTGCACGGCATCGCCGAGAGCCTCTACACCCGGTTCGTCGACAAGGGGGAGCCCAAGGACGAGGCGTTCATCAACAGCGCGGAGTCCATCACCGGCCCGATCAGCAAGACCATCTCCCGCTCCGGCCTGAAGGCGGTCTACGAGGAGCTCGACGAGCACGAGAAGACCGCGTTCCGCAAGGCTTACAACGCCGCCTACCACCCTTGCCGCGAGATCCTCGAGGAGATCTACGACGACGTGGCGTCCGGCAACGAGGTGCGCAGCGTCATCCAGGCCACCCGCCGCCACGGCACGTACCCGATGGGCCAAATCGACGGCACCGACATGTGGCAGGTGGGCGAGAAGGTCCGCGCCGACAGCGCCCGCAATTATGCGCCGCTGCACGCCGAAACCGCCGGCGTCTACCTCGCGTGCATGATGGCCCAGGTCGATCTCCTCTCCGAGCGCGGACACCCGTACTCCGAGATCGCCAACGAATCGATCATCGAGGCGGTGGACAGCCTCAATCCCTACATGGACTACAAGGGTGTGTCGTACATGGTCGACAACTGCTCGACCACCGCCCGCCTCGGAGCCAGAAAGTGGGCGGCGCGCTTCGACTACATCCTCAAGCAGCTCGCCTACACCGCCATCGACGAGGATCGGGTCGGCGACGAGACGCCGTTCGACGCATTCGAGAAGTCGGATATCCACGAGGTGCTCGCGGTCTGCGCGGAGCTCAGGCCCTCGGTGGACATCGCAGTGGTGCCGGCACGCGGTTAGCCGGCACGCGCGGGCGGCCGGCACGGATGCGGCGGCACGCAGGCACAGCCTATCGGTCGAGCAGAGGATCCAGGTACGCCGCGCCCGACGAACGCGCCCTTGTCGAGCTGCCGGTTCGGCCTATTGGTCGTCCGGGGGCCCCAGATACGCACTGATCATCGCGAGCACGTGATCCCCGGCGCCGCGGTTGCTCTCGACGAACGCGCGTCCTTTCCCGCCGGTGGTGTGGCGCAAGTCCGCATCGCTCAGATAGCCGATGACGGCTCGACCGAGACTTGCCGAATCGCTGACGGTTTCCGCTCCACCTGCCTCGACCAGTCGGCGGCTGATCTCCGCAAAGTTGAACACGTTCGGCCCGAACAGGACCGGCAGTCCGAGGGCGGCGGGCTCGAGCATATTGTGTCCCCCGCGCTCGACCAGCGTACCGCCTACGAACGCCACGTCCGCCGCCGCGTAGAACAGAGGCAGTTCGCCCATCGTATCGCCGATGAACACCTGGGCACCGGAGCAGTCCGCGGTGCGCCGGGAGCGCATGACCGGGCTGAACCCTCGCCGGCGCGCGAGTGCGGCGGCCTCCTTGAACCGCTCGGGGTGCCGGGGGACGAGAACCAGCAGGCTCCCGGGAAGCCGATCGAGCACCTGTTCGAAGGCATCGAACACTTGATCCTCTTCTCCTTCGTGAGTGCTTGCCGCGATCCATATGCCGCGCGAAAGCCCCCATGTACGCCGCAGCGCGGCCGCCTCCTCGCGCAGGCTCGCGAGAATCGGAACGTCGAACTTCGTGCTCCCGGTCACGTTGATGACGTCCGGTCGCGCGCCGATCGACGCGATCCTGCGGGCGTCTTCGTCGCTCTGCACCGCAATCGCCGCAACGCCGCCGAGCGCCGGCGCGAAAAGCCGGCGAAACCTCCGGTAGCCCGCCACGGAGCGTTCCGAGAGGCGCACATTGGCAAGGACCACCGGCACCCCGCGCACGCGGCACTGCGCCAGCAGATTCGGCCAGATTTCGGTCTCCATGATGATCGCGACACGGGGCTCGACACGGTCGAGGAACCTCGCCATCGCACCGGGGAGGTCGAACGGGAAGTAGCGGTGGACAACTGCGCCGCCGAACGCCTTCGAGATGCGTGCAGCACCGGTCGGGGTGGTGGACGTGACGACGATCGTCTCACCGGGAAAACGGTTCTTGAGCGCCTTCACGATCGGCGCCGCGGCCTGGACTTCACCGACCGACACGGCATGGATCCACACACATCCCCGCTCCGAGCCGATCCGCGCCCCCAGACCGAAGCGCTCGCCGATCCGCC
>JAKZYK010000330.1:0-3960 GCA_047514485.1 Gammaproteobacteria bacterium | reverse complement strand
GCCGGCCTCCAGACTCCTCTCTTGAGCACAATGTGCGAGGAAGGCCCAGCGAAGGGTGCCATGGTGATGGATGCGCACCTCGCTGCGTTGGCAATGGAACATGGCGCGTCGATCGCCACCACCGATCGCGGTTTCATGCGTTTCCCAGACATCGAGCTCGTGAATCCGGTCAAACCGACCGCTTGATGAAGAAGGGTCAAAACGGCCTCGGCCGGTCGCGCGCATTCCTTGGGGCCTGGCTGCAGGGACATTTCACGCTGGCCGGAATGTAGGATTAGCGCAGCGTAATCCGACATCACATGCGACGCGCACTTCCTGGGCCGGAAACGTCGGCTTACGCTGCGCTAATCCGTACGGACTGCCGGAGCATCGATGTCCGTCCTCACACCGTAGCGTGAAATGGCCCTGGGCCTGGCTGGATCGAGCGTTTACCGTGACCTGATCGGGGCATATACTGCGCGGCTACCTCGCAGCCGCCACGGGAGCATCGTTCGATGCTCGATGTGCAGCAAGCTCTCACCTTCGACGATGTCCTCCTGGTGCCCGGCTACTCCGAGGTACTCCCCCGCGATACCGACCTTACCTCCCGACTCACCCGCGAGATCGAGCTGAACATTCCTTTCGTGTCCTCGGCCATGGACACGGTGACCGAGGCGCGGCTCGCGATCGGCATCGCGCAGGCCGGCGGGATCGGCATCATCCACAAGAACATGACGGCGCAGGAGCAGGCGAGGCAGGTCCGCGCCGTCAAGAAGTTCGAGAGCGGGGTCATCGCCGACCCGATCACGGTGCCGCCGCGAGCGAGCATCCGCGAGGTCATCGAGCTCACCCGCGAGCACGACATCTCCGGGGTGCCGGTGGTCGACGGAAAGGAGCTCGTCGGCATCGTGACCAACCGCGACTTGCGCTTCGAGACTCACTACGACGACCCGGTCGCGAGCGTGATGACACCGAAGGAACAGCTCGTCACGGTGCGCGAGGGCGCGTCCCAGGGCGAGATCCGGCGGCTCCTGCACACGCATCGGATCGAGAAGGTGCTGGTGGTGAACGAGGATTTCGAGCTGCGCGGACTGGTGACCGTCAAGGATATCCAGAAGGCGCGCGAGTACCCCGATGCCTGCAAGGACGAACACGAGCAGCTTCGGGTCGGCGCCGCGGTCAGCACCGGGGAGGGGACCGACGAGCGGGTCGAGGCGCTGATCGGCGCCGGGGTCGACGTCGTCGTCGTCGATACCGCGCACGGCCACTCGCAGGGGGTCATCAACCGGATCCGATCGATCAAGCAGCATTACCCGGACATGCAGGTGATCGCCGGCAACATCGCCACCGCGGAGGGCGCGCAGGCGCTCGTGCAGGCGGGATGCGACGCGGTGAAGGTGGGGATCGGTCCCGGCTCGATCTGCACCACCCGAGTCGTCGCCGGAGTGGGAGTGCCGCAGCTCTCGGCCATCGACGAGGTCAGCCGGGCGATTCGCGGTACCAGCATTCCGGTGATCGCCGACGGCGGGATCCGCTTCTCCGGCGATGCCGCGAAGGCTCTCGCGGCGGGCGGACATTCGGTGATGGTGGGCAGCCTGTTCGCGGGCACGGAGGAAGCGCCCGGTGAGGTGGAGCTCTATCAGGGACGGTCGTACAAGTCCTACCGCGGGATGGGATCGCTTGGCGCGATGGGCGGGAGCCAGGGATCGAGGGACCGCTACTTCCAGGACACGGTGACCGAGCTCGAAAAGCTCGTGCCGGAAGGGATCGAAGGGCGGGTGCCGTACAAGGGTCCTCTCGCCGCGGTCATCAGCCAGCTCACCGGCGGGCTCCGCGCAAGCCTTGGCTACACGGGCTGCCGGAATCTCCATGAATTCCGGGACAAGGCGCGGTTTGTCCGCCTCACCAGCGCGGGGATGCGCGAGAGCCATGTCCACGACGTGAGCATCACCAAGGAAGCTCCGAACTACCGGGCCGGTTAATCGGTGGCACTCGCCGATATCCACGCCGACCGGATCGTCATCCTCGATTTCGGCTCCCAGTACACCCAGCTCATCGCCCGGCGGGTGCGCGAGGCGAACGTGTACTCCGAGATCCACGCGTTCGACATCGCCCCGGAGCAGCTCCGCGCCCTCACGCCGAAGGGCGTCATCCTCGCCGGGAGCCCCGAGTCGGTCAACGAGCCGGCGGGGTACCGCGCCCCCGACGCGGTGTTCGAGCTCGGGGTTCCGGTGCTCGGGATCTGCTACGGCATGCAGTCGATGGCGGCACAACTCGGAGGGGAGGTCGAGACCTCCGATCACCGCGAGTTCGGCTATGCGCAGGTCCGGGCGCGCGGGCATTCACGATTGCTCGCCGGCATCGAGGATCAGGTGAACCCCGAGGGGCACGGCCTGCTCGACGTGTGGATGAGCCACGGCGATCGCGTGAGTTCGCTGCCGCCGGGATTCAAGCTCATCGCATCGACCGGCAGCGCGCCGATCGCGGGGATCGCCGACGAGGACCGCGGCTTCTACGGGGTGCAGTTCCATCCCGAAGTCACCCATACCCGCCAGGGCGCGCGTATTGTGCGCCGGTTCGTGCACGACATCTGCGGTTGCGCGTCGAGCTGGACCCCGGCCGCGATCATCGACGACAGCATCGAGCGGGTGCGGCGCGAGGTCGGCGGCGGCGACATCCTCCTCGCGCTCTCGGGCGGCGTCGATTCCTCGGTGGTCGCGGCGCTGCTCCATCGCGCCATCGGCGATCGGCTGACGTGCATCTTCGTCGACAACGGCCTGCTCCGGCTCGACGAGGGCGATCAGGTCATGTCGGCGTTCGCCGGACATCTCGGCGTCAACGTTCGTCGGGTCGACGCCGAAGATCGGTTCCTCGCGGCGCTTGCCGGCGTCTCCGATCCGGAGGAGAAACGCAAGCGCATCGGACGCACGTTCATCGAAATCTTCGAGGAAGAAGCGGCGAAGCTCGATGGAATCCGCTGGCTCGCGCAAGGCACCATCTACCCCGATGTCATCGAGTCCGCCGCGGCTACAACGGGCAAGGCGCACGTCATCAAGTCGCATCACAACGTGGGGGGGTTGCCGGAGCGGATGCACATGCGTCTCGTCGAGCCGGTCCGCGAGCTGTTCAAGGACGAGGTGCGGGCCATCGGCGTCGAGCTCGGACTGCCGCACGCGCTGGTCTACCGCCATCCCTTTCCCGGCCCCGGCCTGGGTGTACGCATCCTCGGCGAAGTGAAGAAGGAGTACGCCGACGTGCTCCGTCGCGCCGATGCGATCTTCATCGACGAGCTGCGTGCAGCCGGGCTCTACGATTCGGTGAGCCAGGCGTTCGCGGTCTACCTGCCGGTCAAGTCCGTGGGCGTGACCGGCGATCAACGCCGTTACGAGCACGTCATCGCGGTGCGGGCGGTGGAGACGGTGGACTTCATGACCGCGCGCTGGGCGCACCTTCCCTATGCCTTGCTCGACCGAGTCTCGAACCGCATTATCAACGAGATACCTAGCGTTTCTCGCGTGGTCTATGACATATCGGGCAAACCGCCGGCGACGATCGAATGGGAGTGACGGCGACGGATCGGGCGCCGCGCGACGACGACCACTGGATGCGCCGCGCCCTCGATCTCGCGATGCAGGCGGTCCGTGCGGGCGAGGTGCCGGTGGGGGCGGTCGTCGTGCGCGGAGGCGTCGAGATTGGCGCCGGGGCGAATGCACCGATCCGCGATGCCGACCCCACCGCGCACGCAGAGATCAACGCGATCCGGGCCGCATCGCGCGCCACCGGCAACTACCGGCTCACGGGGACGACGCTCTACGCGACGATGGAACCTTGCGTGATGTGCGCGGGTGCGATCGTTCACGCGCGAATCGAGCGCGTCGTGTACGGAGCGGCCGACGAGCGCTGGGGCGGGGCAGGCAGCGTCTTCGACGTTCTTGGCTGCGGCCGGCTCAATCATCGCCCCGTCATTCGTGGTGGAGTGCT
>JAKZYK010000329.1:0-6132 GCA_047514485.1 Gammaproteobacteria bacterium | reverse complement strand
GGATTAGCGCAGCGTAATCCGACATCACATGCGACGCGCACTTCCTGGGCCGGAAACGTCGGATTACGCTGCGCTAATCCGACCTACGGACTGCCGGAGCATCGATGTCCGTCCTCACACCGTAGCGTGAAATGGCCCTGGAAACCATGTGAAGGCTCTGGACATGGTGCGGGATGGGCCACACAATCAGCGCAGCTCAGGGTTCCCCAAATCCTGTTCGCGGGGATGAGATTCCGTTTTGCCTCGCGAGTACCGATCGAGTTCCAGAATGCCTGCTCAAGAATTCCCAAGGAGGAAAGAACGCGTGAACACAAAGCACACCATGAAGGCCTTCGTCGTGGCGGCTGGCGTCGCGGCAGGCGCCATGTCCGGCATTTCTGCCGAGACAGTCGGGCCGGTCACCGACCCGCTCGGCGTGGTCAAGATCCCCAAGGGCGCGCCGATTCACATCGGCGGCTACTGGACCCTGTCCGGGCCTGACGTGAATCTCGGTCTGGATCAGAAGCGCGGTGCCGAGATCGCCATGGACGACGCCGGCAACATGGTCGCCGGGCATCCAATCAAGTTCTACGCCGAAGACAGCCAGTGCAACGCCGAGGGCGGACAGACCGCGGCCACCAAGCTCGCCTCGAACCGGAACATCGTCGTCGTGGTCGGCCCCGACTGCTCCAGCGCCGGCACCCCCGGCGGCCCGATCCTCTGGAAGGCGGGCATTCCGAGCGTAGCCACCTCGACCACCGCACCGTCGCTGACCGCGCCGGATCGTCCCGCGGGGCTGCACGGCTACATGCGTACCGTCTACAACGACCTCGCGGCCGGCGCCTCGGACGCCGAGTATTTCTGGAACCAGATGGGCTGCAAGAGCATCGCCACCATTCACGACGGCAGCCCGTACGCCGAGCAGTTGGCGCGTGTGGCCGAGAACCGCTTCAAGGAGCTGGGCGGCACGGTGACGGCGGCCGAGGCGGTGGCGCCGACCGACGTCGACATGCGCCCGGTGCTCACCCGCATCGCCACCACCAAGCCCTGCGCAGTCTACTTCCCGATCTTCGTGGCCGCCGCGGCCCAGATCGTTCGCCAGTTCGGCGAGATCAGGGGCCTCGAGGACGCCAGGCCGATCGGCGGCAGCGCGCTGTTGGCGCCGGGATTCCTGGAGGCGGCGGGCGATGCCGCGGTGGGTTTCGTGTTCACCAATCCGGATACTTCGCCGGATGCGATGGGTAACCGCTATCCCGATCTGGTGAAGAAGTACACCGAGAAGTACGGCGAGGCGCCTGTTCAGGCATTCCATCAGAACGCGTACGACGGGATGGCAGTGGCGCTGATGGGGATCGAGAAGGTGGCGGTGCAGGACGACGCCGGCAACACCTACATCGGGCGTCAGGCGCTTCGCGACGCACTGTTCGCCACCAAGGGCTTCAACGGCATGGGCGGTGAGATCACCTGCAACGAGCATGGTGACTGCGCGGGCTTCAAGTTCGCCGCCTACCAGTTCGTGGACTCCGATCCGATGACCTTCGAGATCGGCAAGAACCCGATCAAGATCCACCCCAAGTAGAGTCAAGTGCCATGCGGCCGTGCCCCGGGGGTTCCTGATGGAGCGCCCCGGGGCATGGTCGTTTGCTCGAAACCCTGCAGCGCAGCGAGAACCCTTCCGTGACCGCCGAAGCCACCCCCGCCAGCGCGAGGCTCAAGTCCCTCAAGCGCATCACCTTCGTCGACGTGATCCTGTGGGCCTTGCGGGTGCTCGTGGTGGTGGTCGTCGTCGGCGGTACCATCGGCACCTTCATCAAGGGCACCTACAACATCGCGCAGTGGGTGGATTTCTTCATGTTCGGCCTCACCATCGGCGGCGTCTATGCGCTGATCGCGCTCGGCTACACGATGGTCTACGGCATCCTGCGGTTGATCAATTTCGCTCACGGCGACATCACGATGGCCGGCGCCTTCAGCGCCTACTTTCTCGCATCCTCGCTGGACCGCGCCGGGACCCTCGACGCGTTCCCGCTGCTGGCGATGCTCGGCATCATGGCGCTCGCGATGGGAGTGTGTTCGGTCATCGCGCTGCTCGTCGAACGGATCTGCTACCGCCCGTTCCGCCAGGTCAAATCGCTGGCGCCGCTGATCTGCGCGATCGGCGCCTCGTTCTTTCTCCAGCATGCCTTTCGCGGCATGTACGGCTCGACCATCCGCTCGTATCCGGACCCGGAATGGATGAAGGGCAGATACGACCTGTTCGGTTTCGAGATCCAGGTGGTGCAGCCGATCGTGATCCTGACCGCGCTGGGCGCCATGCTGTTCCTCTACCTCATCGTGCAGAAGACCAGGATGGGGACGGCGATGCGGGCGGTGTCCGAGGACCGCGATGCGGCCGCTCTGATGGGCATCGACGTGAACAAGGTCATCATCTTCACCTTCATCCTCGGCGGCTGCATGGCCGGGATCGGCGGGGTCCTCTACTGCTTCGTGTACAAGCAGATCTACTATTTCACGGGTTTCTTCCCCGGCATCAAGGCATTCTGCGCCGCGGTGCTGGGCGGGATCGGCAACATCCCGGGCGCTATGGTCGGAGGCTTCTTCCTCGGCGTGGTGGAGTCGGTGGGGCCTGCGCTGTTCCTCGACGGGATCGGCATCACCGCGCCGTACCAGTTGCGCGACCTGATCGCGTTCACCTTGCTGGTCATGGTCCTCATCTTCAGGCCGCAGGGCATTCTGGGCGAACGGCTTGCGAGCCAGAGAGCCTGACCCGGCCGGCGCGCGAGGCCGGCTGCACTGATGGGGAAGGCAAATGAGAGCGTACCGGCATCTCGGCAGGCCACGGCCGTTGCACATGCGAATCGTTGAAGACCCGTCATGACGTTCACCGTCGTCGCAGCAAGCTACCAGCACCGCGAGCGCGAGCGCTCCGCGCCGTATCGCACCGTGATGGCGGGCGTCACCTTCGGCGGGGTGCCGGTGTTCATGGGCTTCGTCGGCATCCTCACGATGTTCGGACAGCGCGAGATCATCGACGAGACCCTGAGTCTCGCGCACCTCACCCTCGCGATGTCGGCATTCTTCGCGGGCCTGTGGGTGACGCACACTTCGAGCAAGGCCAGCTTCGGGGGGCGCGTTGCGCAGGGGCTCGGCGCGGGCGCGGTCGCCGGCGCGTTCATCGCCTTGCTGGCCCTGTCGATCCAGCTTTTCAATCTGCGCAGGGTATTCATCGCGCTGAAGAAGAACCTGCTCGACATCCTGATCTTCGACCAGCAGATCGGCGCCGGCATCGCGATCCTCGTCATCGGCGGGGCGTTGTGCGGACTGCTCGGCGCCGCGTTGTACTTGATGCCGCACAAGTTCCGCCGCCCGCTGGCGATCGGGCTCGCGTGGGCGTTCTTCGTGGGGCTGTTCCAGGAACTCATCCAGTTGATGCTGCAATACGAGTTCCTGATGAAGTTTCGCGAGCTGTTCTTTACCTGGGACGGACTCAAGCCCCGGGGCGCACTTATCGTGTTCGTCCTCGCTACCGCCGTCAGCGCGGTGTGGCAGGCGTACCGGCCGCGCTACGACGCGTTCCAGGAGAATGCGACGCCCGGGCAGGCGAGAATGCTGCTCGGCTTCAAGATCCTCATTGGCCTCATTCTCCTCATCGGCTTCCCCGCGTTTGCGGGAAACTTCATCGGCCAGGTCTTGATGCTGATCGGGCTCTACGTGCTCATGGGCATGGGCCTGAACCTGGAGCTCGGGCTTGCCGGACTGCTCGATCTGGGCTTCGTCGCGTTCTTCGCGGTCGGCGCATACACCACCGCACTACTCACTTCGAACGCCGACATCGCGATCGCCCAGTTGAGCTTCTGGCAGGCGTTGCCGATCGCGGTGGTGCTGTCGGTGGTCGTCGGCGTGCTGTTCGGGATCCCGGTGCTCAAGGTGCGCGGCGACTATCTCGCGGTGGCGACGCTGGGCCTCGGCGAGATCGTGCGCGTGCTGGTGCTGTCCGATTTCGCCGCCCCGGTGCTCGGCGGCGCGCAGGGGGTGCTCAGCATTCCGCGCCCGCAGATCGGCGGCTTCGAGTTCAGCGATCCGGTCGACCTCTTCTACATCACCCTCGTGGCCTCCGCGGTGGCGGCCTATTTCGCATGGCGTCTCGAGAACTCGCGGCTCGGCCGCGCCTGGACCGCGATCCGCGACGATGAGGATGTCGCGCAAGCGCTCGGCATCAACCTGGTCAACGTCAAGCTGCTGGCCTATGGACTGGGCGCCGGTTTCGCCGGGGTCGCCGGCTCCATCTTCGCGGTGATGCTCGCATCCATCTTCCCGCACAGCTTCCAGCTCCTGATCTCGGTCAACGTGCTGGCGCTGCTCATCGTCGGCGGCATGGGCAGCCTCCCGGGTGTCGTGGTCGGCGCCGCCGCGCTCATCGGCCTGCCCGAGCTGCTGCGGGAGTTCGGGGAGTACCGCTTCCTCTTCTACGGGCTCGTGATTGTGATCATGATGCGTCTGAAGGCCGAGGGCCTCTGGCCGTCGGCCGCCAAGCGCCGCGAGAAGAGGCTCGAAGAAGAAAACCAGGCCGCCATCGAGGCGGAGCTTCGCGGCGGTGGTGGGCGTCAATGACCATGACGGGTGAGCCGATCCTCGTTTGCGCTGGGGCGGACGAAGCGCTGATCGCCGCGCCGCGCGGGGGGTGAGCGTGGCGGGCGAACCGATCCTCGTCTGCGACCGGCTCACCAAGCGTTTCGGCGGGCTGGTCGCGGTCGACAGCCTGGATCTCTCGGTGTCCGAAGGCAGCATCCACAGCGTCATCGGGCCGAACGGCGCCGGCAAGACCACGGTGTTCAACTGCATCATGGCGTTCTACCCGTCGGACGGCGGGGAGATCTGGTTCCGCGGCGAGCGGATCGACGGAGTCACGCCCGACGCGGTGGCGAAGGCGGGGATCAATCGCACCTACCAGAACATCCGGCTGTTCAGGAACATCACCGCCATCGAGAACATCCTGGTCGGCATGCATCTCCATCTCCGGTCCACCTGGTGGGGGGCGGTGCTCAACACCCGCGCCACCCGCGAAGACGAACAACACGCGCTGGACGAGGCCTACGAGCTGCTCAAGTTCGTCGGGCTGGCCGGGCGCGGCGATATCTACGCCCGCAACCTGGCCTACGGCGAGCAGCGCCGGCTCGAAATCGGCCGGGCGCTCGCGACCCGACCCAGGCTGCTGATGCTCGATGAGCCGATGGCTGGCATGAACCCGCACGAGAGCACCGACATGATGGACTTCGTGCGCAGGGTGCGCGACGAGAGGGACGTCACGATCCTGCTGATCGAGCACCAGATGCGGGTGGTCATGGGCATGTCCGATATCGTCACCGTGCTGGACCACGGAGTGAAGATCGCCGAGGGGAGCCCCGGCGAGGTCCAGGCCGATCCGCGCGTGATCGAGGCGTATCTCGGCACCGGCGCCGAGCGGCTCAAGGCCGCCGCGGCGGGAGACTGAGGTGGCGGTGCTCGAAGTCGACAACCTGCACGTCTTCTACGGCAACATCCACGCCCTGAGGGGGCTCTCCCTGGCAGTCGAGAAGGATGAGATCGTCACCTTGATCGGCGCCAACGGGGCCGGCAAGACCACTACGCTGAACGCGATTTGCAGCATCCTGGCCCCGGCCGAGGGCGAGGTGCGGTTCGAAGGCGAGGTGCTCACCTACGTCGCACCGCACGACGTGGTTGGCCGCGGCATCGTGCAGGTACCCGAGGGCAGGCGCATCTTCGGCCGCTTGACGGTCGGGGAGAATCTCAGGATGGGAGCCTTCCTGCGCACCGACAAGCAGGAGGTCCGGCAAAGCGAAGAGCATGTGCTCGCCATGTTCCCGGTACTGCGCGAGCGCATCCGCCAGGTCGCCGGCACGCTCTCCGGCGGCGAGCAGCAGATGCTGGCGATGGCGCGCGGCCTGATGTCGAAGCCGCGGGTGCTGCTGCTCGACGAGCCGAGCATGGGGCTCGCGCCGATGCTGGTCGAGACCATCTTCGAGGCAGTGCTGGCGATCCGCAAGGAAGGCGTGCCGGTGCTGCTGGTCGAGCAGAACGCCTTCATGGCCCTGCAGATCGCCGATCGGGGCTACGTCATGGAGACGGGGGAGATCGTGCTCGAAGGCGCCGGCC
>JAKZYK010000328.1:0-6457 GCA_047514485.1 Gammaproteobacteria bacterium | reverse complement strand
AGCTCGGGGGAACGGCCGATCGCCCCGAGCACCGGGATGTCCGTATAGGTTTGCACCGCGCGCACGAGCTTCGCCTCATGGCGCGCGCCGCCGACCTGGTTCAGGATGACTCCGGCGATCCACACCCCAGGGTCGAAATCGCGGTAGCCCTGAAGCAACGGCGCGATCCCGCGGGTGATGCCCCGCGTGTCCACGACGAGAACGACGGGCGCCGCGAGCAGCTTCGCGAGCGCGGCGTTGCTGTCGGCGCCGTCGACCGACACGCCGTCGTGCAGCCCCTTGTTCCCCTCGATGAGGGTAAGGCCCGCGCCTTCGCAGCGCCGCACGAACTCCGCCCGGATCTCGGCCCGCCCCATCGTGTGGAAGTCGAGGTTGCAGCAGTCCCGGCCCGCCGCCGCGGTCAGCCACATCGGATCGATGTAGTCCGGGCCCTTCTTGAACGGCTGCACCACGAGCCCGCGCGCGCGCAGTGCGGCCGCGATCCCCACCGAGACCGTGGTCTTCCCGGACGACTTGTGGGCAGCCGACACGAACAGGCGCGGCATCCCACTCACCTCGGTCGAGTCCGCTTCGAGGAGCTCACCGCCATGTCAGGCACTCGGTCCCCGGTGCGGGAGCTGCCATTGTCGCTCACACCTCCTCCCCGCCGCCGCAAATCGGCGGTGAAACCGATGTCCTTGTCGCGCCGGGGTCCCGTTACCATACGGTGCGCCTCGCCGATATCGGGCGTGCTCGCCGGATCCCGACCTACCGAGATCCATATCGCCCAGGGTCCCCTATCATACGGTGCACTCCCCGGGATTCGGCCCGCGACCTCAGCTTCCTGCACGAGAAACCATCCGCCCATGTCGATGCGAATCACGCTGATCCTCTACCTCCTGCTCCTCGCGCTCGTCGCGCTTAACGCGGTGTACGTGCTCGGCTGGCCGCCGTGGACGGCCGCGGTGCCGATCGCGGCGGCGGCCGGTGCGCTGGCGGTGGTGCGCGCTGCGGCGCCCGGTCGGCGCTCGGCGCTCCTCGCCTGCCTCCAGGTGCTCGGCACCCTCGGCCTCATCGCGGCGGCGGGCACCCTCGCGGCGCCGGCATGGCAAGTGATCGGCGCCGGCGAGAGCGCTTCCGGCGCGGGCCGCATGGCGCCGATGTTCGTCGCGGCCCTCGCCCTCTACGGAGCGAATCTGTGGCTCGACGCCGCGCTGTCCGGCGCCGGAGAGGAGACGCTGGAGCGGATCGCGCGCCTGCTCTCCGGCCCGCGCCTGCTCCCCGCCTTCATCACCGCGCTGTTGCTGAGCGCCGGCTTCATTCTCGCCCTGGAATGGATCGCCCGCGGCGCCGAAGACGCGCAGGTCGTCACCAACCGCTTTCTCGAACGCGGGATCATTCCTCCGATCACCGTGCTGCTCTTCTTCTGGGGCGTGCTGCTCCTGCTCGGCAAGCGGTGGAACGGCTGGTATCTCCGCCGCGCCCTGCGGCGCTGGCGCAGCGGGGAGCCGGGCGGTGCGACGGCGCCGGTGGTCGCGAGCCTGAAGGCGCTGGCCGCGGGGACCGCGCGGGTGGAGGAGAGTCTCGCGCTGCTGTGGCGGCGGTACGAGGAATCCTACCTCCTGCCGCGCTACATAAGCTGGGCGGTGCCGATTCTCGGCTTCATCGGCACCGTGCTCGGCATCTCGCTCGCTGCCGACGGGATCCGCCGGATCATCGCGTCCGACACCGGGCTTTCCAGCCTCTCCAGCGATCTGAGCGGGGCCATCGCGCCCCTCGGTATCGCCTTCGACACCACCCTCATCGCCCTTTCCCTGAGCGTGGTGTTGACGCTCTTCCTCTCCCTCGTGCAACGCGATGAGGAGCGCATCCTGGCCACGATCGAGTGGGAAGTTCGGGGCTCGAGCCGTGATTGACGAGGGTCGGCGGGGGCCGCTCCCCGCCCTCGCCCGCAGGAAGGAAGCAACGCGCCGGCGGAGCTTGGTCCGGGCACACTTCGTCTCCGTCGTGCGAGGCGAGGCAAGGAGGAGCGCATCCTCGTCGCGCCGGAGTGGGAAGTGCCGAGGGTCGAGCCGTGCTTGACAAGGAGCGGCGAGGACCGCTCTCCGCCCTCGCCCGCCAGGAAGAGAGCAACGCGCCGATGATGGCGATCTTCGGCGGCGTGTTCGCGCTGATGCTCGTCTTCCTGCTGCTGGTCAATCTCTTCTCCAGCAACGCGGTGCGCGAACGCCTCGATCGGGCCTCCGAGCACGGCCTCTACCGGATCGAACGCTTGGACGGCGGGGCGGGCTACGTGGTGATCGTCTTTCCGGGAGCGATCCGCATCGTGGAGACGGGGGCCGGGGTGTCGGCCGGGGCGATCTGCGAGCCGGGCAGTGTCTTCGTCGATTACGCGCGGCGCATCTATGAGGAGGAGCAGAGCCAGCTCGTGTTCTTTCTCCTCCAGGGAAGCGTCGGCGCAATGGCCGAGGCGCGCGAATGCCTGCGCGGCATGTGGCCGGACCAGGTGCTGACCATCGGCTGGGTCATCGCGGACAACGAGCTTCTGAAGTCCGTCTCGCTCGACGACATCCCGGCGTATATCCGCGACTACGCCGAGCAACCGCCGTGACCGGTGCAACCGCAGCGATCCGCACGTCCCGGGGGCGCATGCCCGATTTCGCGGGGGTCGCCCTCGTCGACATCCTCGCGAACGGAGTCGCGATGCTCATCATCGTCATCGTGGTGAGCATCGCCGCCCGGATGGAGCGCGAGGAACGCTACGCCGAGCAGGCGAGCGAGGTCGCGGCGGTCATGAGCCACAAGTTCAGCACCTCTCTGGTCCTGAACAGCCTTGCGGCGTCTCCTCCGGCCCGTCTTCACGACTACGAGGCGTCGCCCTTGGATCAGGTCCTTGACCCCGAGCTTCTGCCCATCCTCGAGCTGCACCCGGGATTCGTGCGCGAGTTCTATTCCGCGACGATCTGGACCCGCCGCGATCTGCTCGATGAGCGCAGCGGGCTGAGCATCTGGCTCGCCGGGTTCAGCGACGAGCGAAAGGCGCGCCTGCGGGTCGACGTCTACGACATCGCCCAGTTCTACCTGGCGATGTCGATTCTTCGCGAGCATGGCATCAGGGTGCATCACTGGCACTTTCTGACGGGATCGCTCTCCCCCGGCGATGCGGCGCGCTGCCCTCCAGGGGTGGCCGCCAAGGATTGTCCGGGTGGCGGGGCCGAGGCTCCCGCGCCGCTGCCTCAACTCGCGTTGGACGACCGCGGCCGCGGCGGACTCGGGGGCACTGAGTCGCCGCTGTTCGAACCGCCGTCGGGAGCGGGGCAAGGCCCGGGCGGCGGCACCGGCTCCATGCCCGAACTGGTACCGAGCGGCGCGGGCTCCACACCCGGCCCCATGCCGGGCGGCGTCGTTCCGGGGATCGCCGGATCGGCGGGCGCAGGGTTCGCGGCGGAGGGCGGGGTCTCCGGATCGGCAGGGAGAGGACTCGGAGCAGGCGGCGGGGACCCCGGCGCGGCGGATACGGGGCGCAGATCGCTCTCAAGCCCAGAGGCCGCCGGGCGAGGCCGGGGATTCGGTTCGGAGCCGGGACTCGATCCCGGAGCGGCTGCGACCCTCGGCAGCTTCCCCAACGCACGCGAAGGCGGTATGGAGCCTTCCCCCGGCGGGGGTCGCGGCCGGTCGCCGCGCGGCGGGGAGGGTCGAGGCGGGAGCGGCCAATCGTCGCGCGCGGAGGGAGCGCAGAGCGGCGACGGATCGCAGATCAATCTTCGCATCGCCCTTCCCGAATCGATCCGGCGCGAGGCGCAGGCCGGTAGCGCGGGCGTCCCGGCGCTGGAGGCGATGTTCGGGATCATCCTCCACTATCTTGGCGAGCTGCAGGACTCGCTGGACACCGGAGGGACCCCGAGCCGACGGATCGACAGCTTCGCCGAACGGATACAGCGCGCCTTCCGAGCGCCGCCTTCGATCACGGAGGCCAAGCGGCAGATCGCGCGCGACCTCGCCCTGAAGTTCGCCCTCCTCCCTCACCTCGGAGAGCCCGCCTTCCGGCCGGACCCGCTCGCGCTGCGTTCAGTCCCGCCGGGGCCGGGACCGGACACGGACGCTGTGCTCGTCATCGAGCCCAATCGCCTGAACGACGCAGTGGGGGTGGACCGAGGCGGCGAGGGGCAAGGTGACAAGAAGCGAGCCTTGGCGAAACGAGACAGCGAGGGGCTAGACGGTGTGGGGCAAGGTGACGAGAGGCGAAATAGCGAGAAACAAGGCAGCGAGAAGCGAGACGGCGAGGGGCGAGACGGCAAGCTGCCTGGGCGTGGGCGGACCGCCGAGAAGCAGGACAGCACGCTCCCCGGGCGAGGGCGGGCTGCCCTCGCGCTCAACGCGTATCCCGGTATCTGGAAGGGACTGGAGATCCGGATCGAACCCTACTCGGTGCTGCTCATGCCTCCCGAGGTACACGAGCCGGAACGAATGCGCTGGCGCGCGGTGGCCTACATCGCTCCAGGGCTGGACGACTTCATCGTCGGCTTCGTCTTTGCCACCGTGGACCCACGGGGAAGGTTGCGGATACAGGCCGACGCCAACCGGGTGCGGCTGGAGGGACGGCCCCTGTTCACCGAGTATCGGGAATCGGCTTTCGGATCGCGCGGGTGGCTGGTCTCGCTCTACGCGGCCCTCGCGGCTGGGCTCCTGCTGCTCGGGGTCGCCTGGCGGTTCCTGGCGGGACGCACCGCATGAGGCGCGGTGTGGCCGCAGTTGCAGGGCTGGCGGTGGTGACCGCGGTCATCGGCCTGCTCACCCGGCCGCTCCTCCATTCGCTGCGCGCGGATACGGTCACGGCCGAACTCGGTATCCAGCCCGCTCCGAGCGAGCGCGCACGCATCGTGGACGAGCACGTCCTCGACAGCATCGAGTCGCACGCGTTCGGCCGTGAGCTCAGGCTGCGTCTCGACCGCCCGTCGAGACGGGTGAGCCTCGAACCGTTCCTCATCGACGTGTGCGAGGTGCGGCAGATCGATTTCGAACGCTTCGCGAAATGGTATCGGGCCGAGAGCAGGCAGGCCCTCGCGCCGGACCCGGCATCGCCGGCTGCGCGCTCCGACGCACCGGACGGGTCACCCCGTGCTCCGATCCCGATCCCGACTCCACCGACCGCGCGCCCCGTCCCGCTCTTCAGCGCTTCCACCGGCCATCGCATCGCGGGGCTGCTGCACTCGCCCGCGACCGGCGTCGATTTCTCCGCCGCGTCCCTCTACTGCGCGGCGGTGGGGGGGCGCCTGCCCTGGGCGGAGGAGTTCGAGGCGGCGGCGAGTGGCGAGGAGGGACGGCTCTACGCCTGGGGAGATACCTTCGATCCGGGAGCCTGGCCCTACCTCGACGCCTGGCGCAACGCGGCCCGGCCCTGCGGCGCTCACCTGCCCTCGGACTCGCCGCAAGGGGTGCACGACCTCAACGCCAACGCGATGGAGTGGAGCGCGGGGAGCCTCGCGGCGGCGCCGGACACCCGGCAGCCGGCCGCGCACGGTGCGCCCGCGGTCCGCTCCCGCGCCCGTGCTCTCTACGCGCTCAACGCGGCGTGGCTTCCCATCGAGCCGGCCACCCGCAGCCATCACCTCGGCTTCCGCTGCGTGTACGACTCCCCGCCTCCCGAGCAGCGGCCCTGGGGCGACAAGGCGAGTCCGCCCGCCCGGATCGAGGGCGGAGAGTTTCCGATCGGCCTCCCCCCCGAAGTGCGCCTGGCGCGGCTCGCGGTGATCCTGCCCGATGCACAATTGCGCGAAGCGCGCGCCCTCCTCGCCTCGGCCGAACGCGCGACCCCCCGGATTGCGGTGGGGCGATGCGAGGTGAGCCGCCGCGAGTACCGGACGTTTCTGAGCGATCCCCTCGCCCGTTCCGGGCTCTTCGCGAACCCGCAGGAGCCGGCGGGCGAGGTCTATGCCCCGGACGACTGGGAGCGGCAGTCGGCGAACCTCGACCTCCCGGTATCCGGCATGAGCTGGTGGGCGGCGGACGCCTTCGCACGCTGGGCGGGAGGGCGCCTGCCGCGATCGAGGGAGTGGCAGTTGCTGGCGGCGGGCCCGGAGGCACGGCTCTACCCCTGGGGCAATCAGTACGACCCCGGCGCGGCGGCCACCGCCGATCTCCCGGAGCACGGACCGCGGCCCTGCCCCGCCGCGGAGCTGCGCGACGCGAACGCCGGCGGAGTGCTTCACCTCGCCGGCAACGTCTCGGAGTGGACGCAGAGCATCGCGGTCGATCGCGGGAACTACGCCATGTGGGTGCAGGGCGGCAACTGGCTGCTGCCTGGGCGCGGGACCACGCACGGCTCCTTCGGGCGCCTCGTGCCGCTCAACCACCGCTCGCCGGACATCGGCTTCCGGGTGGTCTACGACTAGGCGGCCGTCATGGGCAGGGACTCAAGCCCCACTACGACCAGGCGACCGTCATACGTAGGCACCCATGCCCCATGACGCAATCATGA
>JAKZYK010000327.1:0-3916 GCA_047514485.1 Gammaproteobacteria bacterium | reverse complement strand
ATCAGCCAGTGGTGGGCGTTGCGCTTGAACTCGCGCGGGGTCGAGCGCTGCAATCCGTCTTCGACCTCGCGGGGAGTCTTGCCGCGGGCAAGCCGGGTCCGGTTGGCGACCCGGAAGATATGGGTGTCGACCGCGATCACGGGGACGCCGAACGCGGTGTTCAGCACCACGTTCGCGGTCTTGCGCCCGACGCCCGGCAGACGCTCGAGGGCTTCACGCTCGGGCGGCACCTCTCCTTCGTGGCGCTCGATGAGGAGCCGGCAGGTCGCGACCACGTTCTTCGCCTTGGCGTTGAACAGGCCGATGGTCCGGATGTGCGCCCGCACCCCCTCCTCGCCCAAGACGAGCATGGCCTCGGGGGTGGAGGCGGCGCGAAACAGGGAGCGGGTCGCCTTGTTGACGCTCACGTCGGTCGCCTGCGCCGAGAGCACCACCGCGATCAGCAGCTCGAAGGGGGTCGAGTACTCGAGCTCCGTCACCGGCGAGGGATTCGCGGCACGCAGCTTTTCGAAGATCGTTCTGCGCTTCGTCGCGTTCAATGCCCGCGTTCCCCCTCTCGGACCCGCAATCGGCCTCTCGCGGCCCAACTCGGCATCGCCGGAACCCTGCGTTCTGGATTCCCGCGGGGATGACGGAAAACACGCGGAACGCGACCTCTCGCGATCCCCGGCAGGTCTGTGCCCATGAAAACAGGCAGCGGGTATCCGGAAATCACGAGGAATTCTCCGTCATCTTGCACAGAATTCACGAATAAGGGGCCGAGTCGATTCGCGATGTGCGCCCTCTCGAAGACCACCTTGCGCTTTGCGGTGTTCAACACGGGCTCTCTGCGTCCCACGCCTTCGCGCGCACCTTGCGCGCCTCGACCCGGGCGACCGCCGCGGCAATGTCGGCCCGCCGCTGCTCCACAGTGCGCGTCCTCAGGGATTCGGCAGCATCAATCTTGCCAGCCTGCTCCCGGCGATGCGGCGCCGCGTCGAGCGCCGATTCCCGGGCTTGACGGCGCTCGAACCGCCGCCGTGCGAGCGGCGCGTACTCGGCAAGCCACCCTTCGGCCGTCGCCGGACCGATACGCGCCGGAACCATCGAGATGCAATCCACCGGGCACGGGTCAACGCACAGGCGGCAACCCGTGCATTCGCTCTCGAGCACCGCGTGCATCCATTTGCGCGCACCGATGATCGCATCCACCGGACACGCCCGGATACACACCGTGCACCCGATGCACGCGCTCTCGTCGATGCGCGCCGCCTCTCGCGGTCCCGCTGCGCCACAAGCGGGATCGAGCGCCACCACCAGTCGCCCGAGGGCACGAGAGAGCGCTGCGACAGTGGTCTCTCCCCCCGGCGGGCAGCGGTTGATATCCGCCTCGCCGCGCACCAGAGCCTCGGCATACGGCCAGCACGCATCATAGCCGCACCGGCCGCACTGGGTCTGCGGGAGCAACGCATCGACGGCATCGATCTCGACGGCGGGACCGACGGCAGAGGGACCGATCGAAATCCGGCAATTCATCTTGACACCGCCAATCAGGCTCGCCCAGAGGCACGCAGTGCTTGGGGTGGGACGGGCCAGTCAACAGGGGCGACGCAGGCGTCGCCCCTGTTCATCAATTTGCAAAGCGGCATGATCGGTCCCGCGACAGGAGCAACAGTACGTCCTGGTCGGCCAGGGAACGGACCGGCATCGACACCGGCGGCGGCAGTGCCTGCGCCGGCGCCGGGCCGGCGAGGGGCGGAAGATGCGGTCTGCGCTTGCACTGGAACCTACTTCACCCGCATGCCGGCCTTCGCGCCCTCGTCGACGCCGAGCAGCCAGATGTCCGAGCCGCCGGGACCCGCCGCCAGGATCATTCCATCCGATACCCCGAACCGCATCTCGCGGGGCGCGAGATTGGCGGCGGCCACCACGTGACGTCCGATGAGGCTCTCCGGCGAGTACGCGGCACGGATTCCCGCGAACACGGTGCGCTCCTCGCCACCGATGTCGACCCGGATCTCGAGGAGCTTGTCGGCCCCCTCGACGAGCTTCGCGCCGGTGACCTTCGCGATGCGGAGATCGATCTTCGCAAACTCTGCGATGTCGATTCGCTCGCCCGCGCCGCGGTCCGGCTCGGGGGGGGCCGCCGCGCTCGCCAACTCCGTCTCCATCGAGTCCGCGACCATCGCGTCGATCTTCCCCTGCTCGACCCTCGTCAGCAGGGGTTCGAATCGAGCAATCTCGTGGTCGAGCAGCGGCGACGCGATGCCGTCCCAGGCGAGCTCGCCGCAGCGCAGGAACGACTCTGCACGCTCGGCGGTGCGGGGCAGCACCGGCTTGAGAAAGGTCATGATCACCCGGAACAGATTGAGGCCGACGGTGCATACCTCACGCACCTGCTCCCGCGTCGCGCCGTCCTTGACGAGCACCCACGGCTTGCGTTCATCGATGTACTGGTTCGCCCGATCCGCGATCGCCATGACCTCGCGCATGGCCTTGCCGAACTCCCTCGACTCGTAGAGCCCGGCGACGCGCCCGGACGCGCCCGCCGCCTCGCGGTAGAGCGCGGGCTCCGCGAGATGTGCGGAGAGCCGGCCGTCGAAGTGCCTGGTGATGAAGCTCGAGCACCGCGACGCGATGTTGACGACCTTGCCGACGAGATCGGCGTTCACCCGCCGGTAGAAGTCGTCGAAGCTCAGGTCGAGATCGTCGATCCCGTTCGAGAGCTTGCATGCGAAGTAGTAGCGCAGGTACTCAGGATCGAGGTGATCGAGATACGTGCGGGCCTTGACGAAGGTACCGGTTCGCTTCGACATCTTGTGGCCGTTGACGGTCAGGAAACCGTGGACGAACACCCCCGTCGGCATCCGGAAGCCGGCACCGTGCAGCATGGCCGGCCAGAACAGGGTGTGGAAGTACGCGATGTCCTTGCCGACGAAGTGGTAAAGCTCGACCTCGGAATCCACACTCCAGGAGGCTTCGAAGTCGAGGTCCCCACGCCGCGCGCACAGGTGCCTGAAGCTCCCCATGTACCCGATCGGCGCGTCCAGCCATACATAGAAGAACTTCCCCGGGACGCCGGGGATCTCGAACCCGAAGTACGGAGCGTCGCGGGAGATGTCCCAGTCCTGCAGGCCAGCCTCGAACCACTCGTCGAGCTTGTTGGCGATCTCGGTCTGCACCGGAGAGCGCCCGCCCCGGCCGCCGCCGGCGAGCCACCGCCGCAACGCCGTCTCGAAGCCCGCCAGACGCACGAAGTAGTGCTCCGACGTGCGCAGCTCGGGCCTCTCCCCCGACAGGACCGATACCGCGTCGGCGAGATCCGCCGGACTGTACGTCGCGCCGCAGACCTCGCAGTTGTCTCCGTACTGATCGGGAGCCCCGCAGCTCGGGCACGTGCCCTTGACGTAGCGGTCCGGCAGGAACATCCCCTTCACCGGGTCGTATGCCTGGGCGACGTCCTTGCGCACGATGTGCCCAGCCTCCTTCAGCCGGACGTAGATTAGCTCGGAGCAGGCACGATTCTCCGGCGAGTGGGTGGTGTGATAGTTGTCGAACGAGATCGCGAAGTCCCGGAAGTCGGCCCGATGCTCCTCGCCGATCTTCTCGATGAGCGCCTGCGGCGTCATCCCTTCCTGCTCGGCCTTGAGCATGATCGGGGTGCCGTGTCCGTCGTCGGCGCACACGTACGTGCAGCGATGGCCGAGCCCGCGCTGGAACCGCACCCAGATGTCGGTCTGGATGTACTCCACCAGGTGCCCGATGTGGATCGGACCGTTCGCATAGGGCAGCGCGCTCGTCACCAGGAGAGTGCGAGTCGGTGCGGACATGGGATCGATTCCGTTGCGTCGCCGGGGGCGGGAGAGCCGCGTACGTTAGCATCGTCGTACGGGGCCGTCATATCGCGAGCCGGAGCTGGAACGGCGCACCAAGAGCC
>JAKZYK010000326.1:0-2751 GCA_047514485.1 Gammaproteobacteria bacterium | reverse complement strand
TCGAGGCCCACCTCGAGCTCGCGGCGGGGCTGGGAATGCCCGTGTTTCTTCACGAGCGCGATGCGCACGAGCGGTTCCTCGCCATCGTCTCGCGCTGGCGCGCGCAGCTTCCGCACGCCGTCATCCACTGCTTCACCGGTGACGGCGCGGCCCTCGACGCCTACCTCGATCTCGACCTCCACGTCGGGGTGACCGGCTGGATCTGCGACGAGCGCCGCGGTCAGCATCTGCGCGAGATCGTCGCCCGCGTCCCTCTCGATCGCCTCATGATCGAGACCGATGCGCCGTACCTCCTTCCACGAGACCTCGTTCCGAAGCCGAAGACGCGGCGCAACGAGCCGATGCACCTTCCTCACATTCTGCGTGCGGTGGCCGCCGTGTTTGGGCTTGAGCCTGATAGGCTGGCACGATCTACCACCGAGACCGCACGCCGTTTCTTCGGGCTGCCGAGTCCGGCCTGACGTACGCGGGTTCGCGGCTCAGCTTGAAACCGGCAGCCGACAGCCGTCGAGGACTCCGAACATGATCTCGAAAAAGCAAGTCGACGAATTCTGGCGTGATGGATTTCTCGTTGCCGAGGATGCGGTGGACGCAAGGCAGCTCGCCGGCATGCGTGAAGTCCTCGCCGAGTGGGTCGAAGAGAGCCGTGCGCACGACGCGCCGTTCGGCGAGCCCACCGCGGATGGACGGGCGCGGTTCGATCTGGCGGCGGAGCACACTGCCGATACCCCGGCGCTCAGGAGGGTGAACAATCCGAGTGAAGTCGACGACGGCTACATGGAGGTCATGCGCGATTCGCCCATGACCGACATGGTCGCCGCTCTCATCGGCCCCGACGTCAAGCACCACCACTGCAAGATCAACCTGAAGCTGCCCGGCTCGCATACCGAGGTGCGCTATCACCAGGACTTCGCCTATACGCCGCACACCAACGACGACGTCGTGACCGCGCTGCTCATGCTCGACGACATGACCGCGGAGAACGGCTGTCTGATGGTGGTCCCGGGCAGCCACCGAGGGCCGATGTACTCTTTGTTCGACGGCGAGCGTTTCACCGGCTTCATCGATAGCGGCGAGGAGCGGAAGTTGCGCGAGCGCGAGGAGCCCATTCTCGGCCGTGCCGGCAGCGTATGCCTGATGCACACCCGGCTCGCGCACGGCTCCGAGTCCAACCGATCGGCGGCGCCGCGCGGGCTGTACATCTGTGTCTACAGCGCCGCGGACGCCGTTCCCATTGCACGCAACCCCATGCCGAACCGGAACGAAGGCATGATCGTGCGCGGCCGGGCCACACGTCGTGCGCGGCTTTCCGACGCGGTCATCGAGCTCCCGGAGCAGCCGGTGCGCGCGTCGTTCTTCGCGGTGCAGGAGGAGGCGAGCGGGGCGGCGGGCTGATCGCAGTCTCAATCGCTCCGATATTCTTTCATGACCGGGACACAGGCAGGGAGGCGGAGATCATGACTCAGCGCGCCAATGAGCGGGTTGCATACCACAACGGCGAGATCAAGCCCGAGAGCCGGGTGCTCGTCTCGTTCCGCGACCGCGGGTTCAAGTTCGGCGAGGCGGTTTTCGATACCGCGCGCACCGTCCGGCACAAGCCCTTCAAGCTCGCCGAGCACATCGACCGCCTGTTCCGCTCGATGCGCTATCTCCAGATTGACGCGGGTCTGAGCCGGGACGAAATTCTGTCGATCTCCAACGAGGTGCTGGAGCGCAACCTGCACCTCATCGCGCCGGACGAGGATTACTGGCTGTTTCAGCGGGTGAGCCCCGGCGTCGCGGACCCGTTCCTCGGCGAGGCGGCGGCCGAGCCCACGGTGATCGTCGAGTGCACGCCGCTGCCCCTGAAGGCCCGTGCGCCGCTCTTCCGCGACGGAGCCCGCGTACAGATTCCGGCTACCCGACGCACTCCGCCGGACGCCGTGAGCCCGCGGGCCAAGACCCAGAACTACATCAACCTTCTGCTCGCGGATCGCGAAGTGCGCGCCCAGGACCCGCATGCCTGGGCCGTCCTCCTCGACCACGACGGCAACATCGCGGAAGGACTCGGCAGCAACATCTTCTTCGTGCGAGAAGGTGAGATCCTCACCCCGCGGGCCCGGTTCGTGCTGCCCGGCATCAGCCGCGAGACGGTGATCGATCTCGCGGGCGAAGCAGGCATCACCGTGCACGAGACCGACCTCGATCTCTTCGATGCGTTCACCAGCGACGAGTGCTTCATGACCTCGACGAGCCTGTGCATGGTGCCGGTGTCGTCCATCAACGGTCGCCCGATCGGCAACGAGGGGGTGCCGGGGCCGGTGACCGCGCGGCTCATCGAAGCCTACAAGCGGTTGCTCGATTTCGATTTCGTGGCGCAGTACACGAACAAGCTGTAGCTCGCTGCGGCGAACCGTTGCGGCCGGTGGCAGGGTCGAGGCGTGGCCGCCTGATCCGAGACGTGGAGAGGGCCCGAGCCGGCGGCCGCGCGGCCAGTCACCGCCGCAGGCCACTGCTGAACCGTTACAGCGCGTTGCAGGGCCGGCGCATCGTGCGCCACATGTGCGAGGCGGGGGTGTTGTCGTTGCCGAGACCCTCGGGCGGCTGCCGGAAGTGGCGGCCGATGATGTCCTCGAACTGCTCGAGCTCGACCTGCACGTCGGGATCGAACGAGTACAGGTCGTTCACGCAGATCATGCGCGCGGACATGTACCAGCGGTGCTTCCTCGCCCGCTCGTAGTCGGCCACGATGTAGGGCTCGGGCTGGTAGTC
>JAKZYK010000325.1:0-24694 GCA_047514485.1 Gammaproteobacteria bacterium | reverse complement strand
GAGCAGTGCTTCCGCCGTCGGCGGACAGCCCGGCACGTAGATGTCGACCGGCACGATCCGGTCACAGCCCCGGACCACCGCGTAAGAGTAATGGTAATACCCGCCGCCGTTGGCGCACGATCCCATCGAGATCACCCAGCGGGGCTCGGGCATCTGGTCGTAGACCTTCCTCAGCGCCGGCGCCATCTTGTTGACCAGCGTCCCCGCGACGATCATGACGTCCGACTGGCGCGGGCTGGGGCGAAACACGATTCCGAACCGGTCCAGATCGTAGCGCGCAGCACCGGCGTGCATCATCTCCACCGCGCAGCACGCGAGTCCGAACGTCATCGGCCACAGCGACCCGGTGCGGGCCCAGTTGATCAGCTTGTCCGCGGTGGTGGTGACGAACCCTTCCTCGAGCCGGCCCTCTATTCCCATTCGAGCGCCCCTTTCCTCCACTCGTAGATGAAACCGACCACTAGCACCGCGAGAAACACCATCATCGCGCTGAAGCCGAACACGCCGATCCGGTCGAGCACGATCGCCCACGGAAACAGAAAGGCGATCTCCAGATCGAAGATGATGAACAGGATGGCGACGAGGTAGTAGCGAACATCGAACTTCATCCGCGAGTCCTCGAAAGCCTCGAATCCGCACTCGTAAGGCGAAAGCTTGTCGCTGTCCGGGCGATGCGGGCCGAGCACCGCCCCGGCCGCGATCATCGCGCAACCGAGCCCCACGCCGATGACGAGAAAGAGGAGGATCGGGAGATAGCTCTCAAGCATTTCAAGTCAAGGCGTCGCGGCCGGGCGTTCCCGGTCGACTAGTCCCTGATCCGTGAAGTCTTGTGCAACCTGTGCACAATGGCGAAGAACCGGGTTGTTCGTGACTCGTGGATTCCCGCTTTCGCGGGCATGACGAAGTGTGGCGTCCTGCGTGCTTATTGTCATTCCCGCGGAAGCGGGAATGACTGCCCCCACGGCGCCAACCGGAACGCCTCCAACAGTCATTCCCGCGAAAGCGGGAATCCGGAGAGTTCGGTCTCGGGTCCGTGACGTCAGGACCCGGATCACGACCTGGACGGTTCCTCCGAGCCGCGCCATCCGTTCCCGCAGGCCGGCAACGTCATGATGAATTCCGGCGATATCACGCCGCATGGCATGCTGTCCAGTCAGGATGACCGCGGCCAGCGCGACTAGGGCTCCAATGATGGAGATGAGTTCAGGCGACATGCCGCCACGCTTCCCAAAGAGTCAGAATTCGATAGCTACTGTGTATGTATTGGGACGGCTCTGCTCTACGAAACGGATGCGAGGTACCCCGATCGCGCCCGTCGCATCGATTGGTGCCGAAGGCCGGACTCGAACCGGCACGCCCTCAGGCACTACCCCCTCAAGATAGCGTGTCTACCAATTCCACCACTTCGGCAATGAAGTCACTGCGACGCCGGGGCTTGCGGTACATCCTGTGCAGTCGAATCTTCCTGCGCATTCGAGCCTCCGCCGCCCGGCAGGGCCGGCACGTCACCGTCTTCGCCCGACAGTCCGGAAGTCTCCGATGCCGATTGCAACTGCACGCGCTCGACCACGCTGCGGCGCTCGACGGACTGGCTGGAAATATACGCCAATGCCAGACTGTTCGCGAAGAACAACGCGGCCAGCCCCGCAGTCAGCCTGGACAGAAAGGAGGCGGGACCTCGCGAGCCGAACAACGAGCCCGAGGAGCCACCTCCGAACGACGCCCCCGCATCCGCGCCTCGCCCCTGCTGCAGCAATACGATCGCTACCAATGCAGTGCAGATGAGGATCTGAACTATGAGCAGAATCTGTTGCATCTCACCTCGCCGCTCGACAGATGTCGATGAACTGTCCGGCGTCAAGTGACGCGCCGCCGACGAGCCCGCCATCGACATCGGGCTCGGCGAACATCCGGGCCGCATTCTCCGGCTTGACGCTCCCACCGTAGAGGATCCGAAGCCCGGCCGCCACGTCCGGCTCGCGAGCCGCTACCCGCGCTCTCAGAAACGCGTGCACCTCGTTCGCCTGCGCCGGTGTCGCGGTTCGGCCGGTGCCGATCGCCCATACCGGCTCGTAGGCGAGCACGATACGTGCAAGCGCATCGCGATCGAGACGGCCGATCACCGCATCGAGCTGGCGCGCCACCGTGGCCTCGGTTTGCCCCGCCTCGCGCTCCGCGAAGGTCTCCCCGACGCAGACGACCGGGGACAATCCGGCCGCGAGCGCGAACTCCGCCTTCTCGGCAACCTCCGCGTCACCCTCGCCATACAGCGTGCGACGTTCTGAGTGGCCGACCAGCACGAAGCTGCAACCGACATCGGCCAGCATGGTTGCCGACACCTCGCCGGTGAATGCCCCGCGCTCAACTCCGGCGCAGCTCTGGCCACCGATGCGAACCGGCCCACTGCCGATCACGGCGCCCGCATCCGTCACGTAGACGAACGGAGGACACACGCCGACATCGACCTCCGGCAGCGCACGCGCGCCCTCGCACACACCGGCGGCAAGCGCCCGCGTGTGCTCTCGGGAACCGTTCATCTTCCAATTGCCGGCAACGAACGGACGGCGCATGCCCACATCACCAGTGCCGATTCGGCACTCGGCCTCATCATGAAAAAAAGGTGCGGAAGCGTACAGGGGACAGACTGTCGGATCAATGCGATCCCGTACCCTGCTCCTTGAATCGCCCGTAGCTCATGAGCCGTTCGTAGCGCCGGCGTTTGAGCGGCTCGATATCCATCGAGACGAGCGCTTCGAGCTCCTCGACAAGCGCAGTCTTGAGCGACTCGGCTATCGCGTCGGGGTCGCGGTGTGCGCCGCCGAGCGGCTCGTCGACAATCCGGTCGATTAGTCCGAGTTCCCGGAGCCGGTCGGACGTGATACCCATCGCCTGCGCGGCGTCCGCCGCCCGCTCCGCGCTCTTCCACAAGATCGAGGCGCAGCCCTCGGGAGAGATCACGGAGTAGGTGCTGTACTGAAGCATCATCACGCAGTCGGCGACGCCGATCGCGAGGGCGCCGCCCGAGCCCCCCTCTCCGATGACGGTACACAGGATCGGGACGTCGAGCGTCGACAGGACCTGCAGATTGCGTGCGATCGCCTCGGCCTGTCCTCGCTCCTCGGCGCCGATCCCCGGATAGGCGCCGGGTGTATCGATGAACGTGATGACCGGCATGCTGAACCGCTCGGCCATCTCGAACAGCCGCAGAGCCTTGCGGTAGCCCTCGGGACGCGGCATGCCGAAGCTTCGATCGATATTCTCCTTCGTCGTCCGACCCTTCTGATGTCCGACGACCACGACCGGATGACCGTCGAGACGCGCCATTCCACCCACGATGGCTCCGTCTTCGGCGAAGTGCCGGTCGCCGTGCAGCTCGGTGAACTCGGTGAAGGCGCGGCCAAGATAGTCGAGGGCGTACGGCCGCCGCGGATGGCGCGCGAGCCGCGCGATCTGCCAGGGCGTGAGCTTGCCGAAGATCGAGCGTGTCAGCGCCTCGCTCTTCGAGCGGAGCCTGTCGATCTCCTCGCCGATGTTGACGCCGGAATCGCCGTCGACATGGCGAAGCTCCTCGATCTTCGCCTCCAGCTCCGCGATCGGTCGCTCGAATTCGAGGAAACTCATGCTCATCTCAGGCGGCGCGGAAAATGGGAAGCTGTCCGCGGGTGTATTCACGAAGGTGAACGATACCCGCCCAGGCCACGGGTGACAACGCACGTCCGATTCCGTTGGCCGGGTAGCGCGGATTGAAGAGGAGGCCGCGCCATCAGTATTCGATCCACACGTGCTCCGGCCCGGCAACGTCGCGGAGCCGGGCAATGAGATCGTCGGCGGGCCGTACGGCCCACGCCTCGCCGAGCGCCAGTCTCGCCCGTGCATCCCGCCGGCGGTAGTCGATGCAGATCGGGGTAGCCCCGGCCCGGTACGACTCGATCGCCTCGCGCAGAGTGCGTGCCACACCATCATCTACGGAGTCGCAATCGAGCTCGATCAGGATGTGGCGCGCGCGCCGTTCACGCGTTGCCTCCAGATCATAGATCGCGTTCGCGATCACCGAGCACTTTCCCGAGAATTCATCGTCCTCAACCTCGCCTTCAACGACAAGCAATCGATCCTTTACCAGCGTCTCGCGGTATCTCGAAAACAGCTCGGAGTAGATCCGCACCTCGATGCGCGCAGTTCGATCGTCGAGGGTCGCGATCGCCATACGACCGCTACGGGTGTTGATAGTCCGCAGCCCGTTCACCAATCCCGCGATGGTTCGCGTCTGTCCCTGACTCGGACGCAGCTCGGAGAGCCTCGCGCTCGTGAACTTCTCGAGCTCGGGCTCAAACCGGGTGATCGGGTGCCCGGTCAGGTAGAGGCCGAGGGTCTCCTTCTCCCCCGCGAGACGCTCTTCCTCCGACCACTCGCTCCCTGCTTCGAATCGCGACTCGACGCCGCCGCCGTCGGCGAGTGCGTTGCCGAACATGTCGTTCTGGCCGGTCGACGTATTGCGAGCGAGCTGCTCGGCCGCCAGCAGGGCATCGGTGAGGGTGAGCATCATCGACGCACGGGAAGGCCCCAGTCCGTCGAGCGCACCGGCTCGAACAAGGGCCTCGACGACACGCCGATTGACCCGCTTCTGATCAGTGCGGCGGGTGAAATCGAAGAGATCGGTGTAGGGCCCGTTCCGCGCACGCTCTTCGATCACACTCTCGAGCGCCGCCTCACCCACACCCTTGATCGCGCCGAGCCCGTACCGGACGCTTCGCTCATCGGCGACGCTGAACCGGTAGACGCATTCGTTGACGTGCGGCGGCGCAATGGTCAGGCCTCGCGCCCGACTCTCCTCGACGAAGTTGACGACCTTGTCGGTATTGTCCATGTCGGCCGACAACACCGCGGCCATGAACGCGGCGGGATGATGCGCCTTCAACCACGCGGTCTGATACGACAGCAGTGCGTATGCGGCAGAATGCGATTTGTTGAATCCGTATCCCGCGAACTTCTCCATGAGACCGAAGATGAACGTGGCCTGCCGCTCATCCACTCCCCGGCTCGTCGCGCCTTCCACGAACACGCTGCGGTGCTTCGCCATCTCTTCGGGCTTCTTCTTGCCCATCGCGCTGCGCAGCAGATCGGCTCCGCCCAGGGTGTATCCGGCAAGCACCTGAGCGATCTGCATCACCTGCTCCTGATACAGGATGACCCCATACGTCGGCTTGAGAATGGACTCGATGTCCGGATGCAGATACTCGACCACCGCCTGCCCATGCTTGCGGGCGACGAAGTCGTCGACCATTCCGGACTGGAGCGGCCCTGGCCTGAACAGGGCGACGAGAGCAATGATGTCGTCGAAGCTGTCAGGCTGCAGGCGCCGGATGAGATCCTTCATCCCGCGCGATTCGAGCTGGAACACGGCGGTCGTCGCACTGCTTCGTATGAGTTCGTACGCAGCCGGATCATCGGTGGGCAATGTCTCGAGATCCAGCGCGGTCTGCCCGGCCGCGCGGTGCCGATCGTTGATGGTGGACAGCGCCCAATCGATGATGGTGAGCGTACGCAGGCCGAGAAAATCGAACTTCACGAGCCCGATCGCTTCGATGTCATCCTTGTCGAACTGGGTGACCGCACCGTCCGCGCCAGGCTCGCGGTACAACGCAGTGAACTCGGTAAGGCGCCTCGGGGCGATCACGACGCCCCCGGCATGCCGGCCCGCGTTGCGGGCCAGCCCTTCAAGCTTGCGGGCCAAATCGATGATGGTCCTGACCTCGTCGTCCGCTTCGTAGCGCTCCTTCAACCCGTCCTCGGCGAGTGCGCGTTCGAGCGTCATGCCGAGCTCGAACGGGATGAGCTTCGCGATCTGATCGACGAATCCGTACGGGTGGCCAAGCACGCGACCGACGTCGCGGACCACCGCCTTGGCGGCCATGGTCCCGAACGTGATGATCTGAGCGACGTGGTCGGTGGTATATCGGGAAGCGACATAGTCGATGACCCGATCCCGGCCTTCCATGCAGAAATCGATGTCGAAATCCGGCAGCGACACCCGTTCGGGGTTCAGGAAGCGCTCGAACAGCAGGTTGTACTGGAGCGGATCGAGATCGGTGATCCTGAGCGCATAGGCGACGAGCGAGCCGGCCCCGGAGCCGCGCCCCGGCCCGACCGGAATCCGATGCTCTCTCGCCCATCGGATGAAGTCCGCCACAATGAGGAAATATCCCGGGTACCCCATGCGGCAGATGATGTCGAGCTCCCTCTCCAGTCGCTGGCGATACGCCGTCTCGTCATTGCCGGCGCCGGCCGGCCGGGTCCTGTTTCGAGGCGCGCGGAGGCGCTGGCGCAGCCCCGCCCGTGAGCGCTCGGCGAACCACTCGTCGAGGTCGTGTCCCTCCGGGACAGGAAACTCGGGGAGATGGCTGCCGCCGAGTGCAACTTTGAGGCTGCAACGGCGTGCGATCTCCACCGAGTTCTCGAGAGCCTCGGGGAAATCCTCGAACAGTGCTGCCATTTCCTGGGGCGACTTCAGATACTGTTCTTCGCTATAGCTCCTCGGGCGCCGCGGGTCGGCGAGAATCCGGCCCTCCTGAATACAGACCCGTGCCTCGTGCGCTTCGAAATCGTCACGCTCGAGAAATCTGACGTCGTTGCCGGCGACGAGCGGAAGCCCCATCGCGAGCGCCAGCTCGTCCGTCGACTCGAGACACGGCGCATCGCCAGCGCGGCCGGTCCGCTGGATGCCAAGGTAGAATCGTCCTGGAAAGACGGACGCCCAGGCATCGGCCCGGCGCTCCGCCTCTCCGGTTCGCCCGTGCAGCAGCGCCTGACCGATATCGCCGCCGGGGCCGGGCGAGATGGCGATAACCCCGCCTGCGCACTCACTCACCCAGGCGCGGGCAGCGACGGGAAGCCCGGTGCTGCGCTCGGCCATGTAACAACGGGTCAACAGCCGGGCGAGTTGCCGATACCCCGAATCATCCATCGCGAACAATGTCAGCAGACCGGCCGGGGCGTCGTTCGATTCTGGCTCGATCGGCAGATCGACGCCGATGATCGGCTTGATGCCCCCCGCGACCGCGGCGCGATAGAAACGCACCATGCAGAACAGGTTCGCACGGTCGGTGACGGCGACCGCGGGCATGCCCAGCGCCTTGGTTCGTTCGATGAGCGGGCCGATCCGCAATATTCCGTCGACGAGCGAGAACTCGGAGTGAAGATGCAGATGGACGAAGCCTGGACTCATGGCAGACCTTTCCCCGGAGCGCATCGAACGAGCATCGATTTCACCGGAGCGAAGCTGCGGCGGTGGATCGGAGAGGGGCCGAGCCGGAGCAGGGCATCGAGATGCGCTCGCGTTCCATAGCCCTTGTGTCGGGCGAATCCGTACCCCGGGTAGCGGCGATCCATCTCAACCATCTCCCGGTCGCGGGCCACCTTGGCGAGGATCGACGCGGCGCTGATCGCCGCAACGCTGGCGTCGCCTCTCACCACCGCGCGCACCGGATACGGCAGATTCGGACAACGATTTCCGTCCACCAGGACCTGCTCCGGCGTCGGGTCGAGCCGACCGACCGCTTCGCACATCGCTCGCATCGTCGCCTGGAGAATATTGATCGCATCGATCACTTCGACGTCAACCCGTGCGATTGCGCAGCTCACCGCGCGCTCGCGGATCTCGACATCCAGCTCCGCCCGGCGTTGCGGCGAAAGAAGCTTCGAATCAGCAAGACCCGGGAACCAGGCCTCCGGATCGAGAATCACCGCCGCGGCGACCACCGGGCCGGCAAGCGGTCCACGTCCCGCTTCGTCGACGCCAGCGACAAGCCTTCCTGCCGCACCGCCCCCCGCGCCCCATGCACCGGTGAGGGCATTCACGCCGCGACCACTTCCAGCACCGCCTCGGCTGCTTTCGTATACGCGTCGTTTCGCAGCGCCCGGTGAATCCGATCGAACTCCTCGAGCACGTGGCGTTGCCGGCCGGGGTGATCGAGCCGGTCGAGCAACGCAGGGCCGAGCCGCTCGGGCGTCGCATCATCCTGCAACAGCTCCGGCACGAGCCGGGCGCCGGCGAGCAGGTTCGGCAGCCCGACGTGATCGACGTGCAGCATCGCCCGACCCAGGATCCACGTAAGATGCATGGTCCGATAGGTGATCACCATCGGACGTTTGAGCAGCAATGCTTCGAGGGTCGCAGTCCCCGACGCGAGCAGGATCACGTCGCTCGCCGCCATCGCATCACGGGACGCCCCGACGAGCAGATCGCACCGGATGTCAGGGGCGTGCTCGGCCAGCGCGCGTGAGAAGAAGTCCCGCATTGCGCCGTCGACCAGAGGCGCCACGAACCGCACTTCGGGCCGCCGTTGATGTACCCAGCGCGCGGTACGCGCCAACGGCTCAGCGAGGCGCCGGAGCTCGCTCACCCGGCTGCCGGGGAGAAGCGCGACAATCCGGGCCCCTGGATCCAGGCTCAAGCGCGCCCGGGCCGCGTCCCGGCTGGTCCTCATCGCGATTTCGTCGGCGAGCGGATGTCCCACGAACCGGACTGGAATGGAGTGCGCATCGTAGATCGGGGGCTCGAACGGAAACAGCGCGAGCATCATGTCTACGGCGCGTGCGATCTTGTTGAGCCGGTAACGCCGCCAAGCCCAGACCGACGGACTGACGAAATGAACGGTCTTGACGCCGGCACCGCGCAGCGCGAGCTCCAGCGAGAGATTGAAATCCGGGGCATCCACGCCGATGAACGCATCGGGCGGATTCTCGGTGAATCGCCGGGCCAACTGCCGCCGGACCGGGATCAGCTCCAGATAGCGGCCGAATACCTCGAACAGGCCCATGACCGACAGGCGCTCCATCGGATACAAGGTCTCGCAGCCCGCCGCCAGCATGCGCGGTCCCGCAATGCCTTCAAAACGCGCCCCGGGAACGCGGGCACGGAGCGCCTCGATGAGCCCGCTTGCCAGCATGTCTCCGGAAGGCTCGCCGGCGACGATGGCGAATCTCAAGGCGCATCACCGTCGCCGCCGCTTCTCATCGCACGATCCCTCGCCTCGAGGACCTCACGAATTCACGAAAGCGTTCCACCTCGGCGGATTCCCTCGCCGGTCCGACGAGTTGCTCGATCGCTGCATCGAGCGTGAGGCCGCGCTTGTATACGGTCTTGTACGCGGATTTGAGGGCCTGCAGAGTCTGCGCCGGGAACCCCCGCCGTCTGAGACCTTCCGTGTTGAGCCCATGAGGGCTCGCCGAGCTTCCCGCCACCGTCACGAACGGCGGAACGTCCTTCAGGATCATCGTACCCATCGCCGAGAATGCATGCGCGCCGATCCGACAGAACTGATGCACGGCGGTGAACGCACCGAAGGTGACGCAGTCTTCCACTTCGACGTGGCCGGCAAGCGTCGTTCCATTGGCCATGACGTTATCGCTGCCAACTTGGCAATCATGGGCGATGTGTACGTACGCCATGATCCAGTTTCCGTCGCCTACGCGGGTCACCATCCCGCCGCCCTCCGTCCCGCGATTGAATGTGCAGTACTCGCGGATGACGTTGCCATCCCCGATCTCCAGAGCCGATGGCTCACCGCGGTACTTCTTGTCCTGCGGCGCACCGCCGAGGGTGTTGAACGAATGGATCCGATTGCGTTCACCAATCCGGGCCGGTCCTTCGATGACGACGTGCGAGCTGACCCGCGTACCTGCGCCGAGAACGACGCCGGAACCAATCACGCTGAATGGCCCCACTTCTACATCAGGATCGAGCTCGGCACCGGGGTCTACGATGGCGCTCGAATGGATCATCTCTCCTTGTCCCGCAACGCTCCCAGCAAATCGGCGGTGGCCACGACCTTTCCTTCGACCTTTCCGCGCCCCGCGACCTTCCAGATGCCTCGCGTGGTGCGGACGAGATCGATCTCGATGATGAGTTGATCGCCCGGCTCGACCGGTTGCCGGAATCGAGCGTTGTCGACACCGACGAAGTAGTACATCTCGGTTTCCGAAGGTAGTCGAGCCAGCGAACGCAGCGCGAGGATACCTGTCGCCTGGGCCATCGCCTCGAGAATCAGCACTGCCGGCATCACCGGCCGGCGCGGGAAGTGACCTGGGAAGAAGGGCTCGTTGATCGTCACGTTCTTCAGTGCGACAAGCGATTTCCCCGGAGTGCATTCGAGCACGCGGTCCACCAGCAGGAACGGGTAGCGATGCGGCAGATGCTTGAGCACCTCATCAATCGGCATGTCCACCACTATTATTCCTCCGCGGGCCGCACTGCACTGGCAAAGAGCACTGTCCTCACGCCTGATTGTCGAGTTTGCGCTCGATTGCCCGCAACCGCCGCGCCATATCGTCGAGCTGTCGCATTCTGGCGATGTTGCGCCGCCACACCCGATTCTCCTGGATCGGCATTCCCGACGAGTAGATACCGGCTTCGCGGATCGAGTTGGGCACCGCCGAGGTTGCAGTGAGATGTACGTCATCCGCGATTTCCAGATGTCCGGCGATCGATACGGCGCCCGCGATCGTGCAACGTCTTCCAATACGTGCACTTCCACCGATGGCGGCGCAGGCGGCAATGGCGGTATGGGCACCGATGTGCACGTTGTGACCGATCTGAATGAGATTGTCGAGCTTTACGCCGTTCTCGATCACCGTATCCTCGAGAGCGCCGCGATCGATCGTCGTGTTCGCACCGATCTCCACGTCGTCGCCGATCCGCACTCCTCCGAATTGGGGGATCTTGACCCACACTCCGTCGTCGTTGGCGATACCGAATCCGTCGGCGCCGACGACCGCTCCGGGATGAATGATGACGCGCGCTCCGATATGCACGCCCTGGCAGACCACCACTCGGGCGGCAATATGCCCGTACGGACCAATCGACGAGCCCTGGCCGAGGAACGAACCCGCGGCGAGAAAGGTCCCCACCCCAACGCTCGCACCGGCTTCAATCACGCAACCGGCGCCGACCGATGCATCCGGCGCCACCATCGCGCTCGCATCGATGACGGCGCTGGCCGCAATTGAGGGCTCCCTGTCAGCCGGCGGGGACAGCAGCGTAGCGGCTCGCGCGTAGCCCAGATACGGGTTGTCGAGCACCAGCGCCGGCACCGGACAAGAGTCCGCGAATTCCGGCGCCAGAATTACCGCTCCGGCTTGCGTGCTATCGAGGTATGGCCGGTAGCGGCGGTTGGAGAGAAACGTGACCGCATGCGGTCCCGCAACATCCAGAGCTGCTACCCGATCAATGACGATCTCCGGATCGCCGAGCAACCCGGCCCCGATGCGTTCGGCGAGATCTCCAAGGCGATAGCTCAAAACGCGGCTTCCGCAACACGGCCGATCAACCGTCCGATTCGTTGAAGTCGGACCTCAGACGTTCGATGACACGCTTGGTAATATCGACCTTGTCGCCTGCGAAAACCACCCCATCGCTCATGATCAAGTCATATTTCTCACCGCGAGCCATGTTCTGGATGACTTCGGTCACCATGCGCTGCAACGCGCTGAGCTCCTGGCTCCGCCGCAGGTTCAAGTCCTCCCGGAACTCTTCCTGGGAACGTCGCAGCTCGCGTTTGAGCTGCCGAAGCTCAGCCTCCTGCCGCTCGCGCTCGCTGGCCGACAGAACCGCCGCGTTCTTCAAGAGGTTGTCTTCCAGCGCCCTGACCTGCTGCTGCTGAGCGAGGATCTCGCCGTCTCTCGGTGCGAATTCACGTTCGATACGGGCGCGCGCCTGCGCCGCCTGCGGGGCTTGATCGAGCACTATGGCGACGTTGACGAAACCGACCTTGAAATCCGCGGCGCTCGCCGGGAGTCCATGAGCCAGCATGAGTCCCAAAAGACCGATAGAGCCCGCGACTCGCCAGAAATTGTGATGTGCATTCATGACTAAAAGCTGGTGCCGAATGTGAACTGAAATGTCTGCGTCTCGTCATTTTCGATGGTCTTGAGCGGAACCGCCAGACTCATGGTCAACGGACCGATGGGCGACAGCCAGCTTCCGGCTACCCCGGTTGAATATCGCAGCTTGGCGGCATCCGCACATGAGAGACGCTTCAACTGCGGATCCGTGGGATCCACGCATGGGCCATCCACCTTGCCGATATCGAGGAAACCGGTGATGCGGAACGTACTCGATTCCTTAGTGAACGGGAGCGGGAGAATGACCTCAGCGGTTCCTACGACCTTGAGGTTGCCACCGAGCGGCTCACCCGTCGAATCTCGTGGGCCGAGCGTATTCGCCTTGAAACCACGTACCGAGCGGAGGCCACCGGCGAACAAGTTGTCGGTCAAGGGAAGCTCGCGGGTTCCGCCGAATCCGTCTCCATACCCGACCTCGCCATCGAGAACGAATATGAAGTCCCCTGGAAGCGGGAAGAACCGCTGGTGCCGTGCGGACACCTTGTAGTACGTCAGGTCTCCACCGGGCACCGCGACCGCGCCGCCCAGTCGGGTGAGGCTGCCGGTGGTCGGCAGGAATCGGCTGTCACGACCATCGTTCGCCCAAGACCCCGAGACGCGCAAGGTGATGAACTGCCCGCCGTTCTCGTCCCGAAAGGCCTGGACCTCCTGAGAGGCCGACGACCCGACGATAAAATCGGTCTGCTCGACGTTGAGGCCAAGGTTGACGCTGGTGAATTCCGAGACCGGAATCCCGAACGTCATTCCGGCGCCGATTTGGTCGAGATCGTAGTCGGCCAGATTCGCGTCGCTTGCGTCCGTGCGACGATTGTAGACATCGATACCACGGCTCACACCGTCGACGGTCCAGTACGGATTGAACCATGAGACGGAGATATCTCGACTGACTTCACTGTTGTTGAACGACGCTTTGAGACGATTGCCGGTTCCAAGGAAGTTCTCCTCCGAAACACTGATGTCGAACACCGCACCTTGCGACCCGGAGTACCCGGCGCCCAGCAACAGATTTCCCGATGGTCTCTCGACCACCGCAAAATCGACGTCGACCTGGTCGGAGGCGCCCGGTACGGCAGGTGTTTCAACGTTCACCGACTCGAAGAATCCGAGACGATTCAGACGTATCTTCGATCGCTCGACCGCTTCGGTGGAGATCCATCCACCCTCCATTTGCCGCATCTCGCGGCGCAGCACTTCATCCCGTGTCTTGATATTGCCTATGAAGTTGATGCGCCGCACGTATACGCGCTTGCCAGGATCGACATAGAAAGTCAAGTCAATCACCTTCTCGACATCATCGATTTCCGGCACCGCGTTGACATTCGCGAAGGAGTAGCCTTCGTTCCCGAGTCGGTCACCGATATTGCGCGCAGTCTGAGTGACGTGCTTGCGCGAGAATACGCCACCTTGAACGACGGTGACGAGATCGAAGAGCTCTTCTTCCGGTACGATCAGGGCGCCCTGAAGGTATACGTCGCGTACGACGTAGCGGCCGCCCTCGGTGATGTTGACGGTGATGTACACATCCTTCTTGTCGGGAGTGATCGAGACCTGTGTCGAGTCGATGTTGAAATTGATGAATCCATTATCGAGATAGAACGAGCGCAACGTCTCGAGATCGGCCGCGAGCTTCGGTTTGGAATATCGGTCCGAACGCGAGATGAAAGAGAAGAACCCGGTCGTATCAAGCTTGAAATCATCCAGCAGATCATCGTCGTCGAACGCGACGTTCCCTACGATGTTGATCTTCCGGATCTTCGCGACGACGCCTTCCGAGATCTCGAATCTGACCGCGACCCGGTTACGCTCGATCGGTGTCACCGTACCCGTGACCTGGGCGCCGTACTTTCCTGCCGCAAAGTACGTCCGATGCAGCTCCTGCTCCACCTGGTCGAAGATCGACCGGTTGAAGACGCGCCCCTCGGCGAACCCGATCTGCTCGAGGGCGGACATGAGATCCTCGGTCTTGAGATCTTCGTTGCCAGTGAACTCGATGCTGCCGATGGAAGGTCGTTCGACCACCGACACGACGAGCGTCTCGCCATCGCGCGCGAGCCGCACATCGCGGAAGAAACCGGTCTTGAACAGGGTACGGACGGCTCCGGCAGTGCGTGTAGCGTCCACGGAATCGCCGACCTTTATCGGCAAATAGTTGAAGACGGTGCCGGCGGTGATCCGCTGCAGACCTTCCAGACGGATATCCTTGACGACAAACGCATCGGCCGCAGCGGCGATCCGCACTACGGCCCACAGTAAAAACGCGGCGAGAGCGATACCTGAACGAGCCAATATCACCACCAGTGGCAACTTATCGTGCGGCGCTGCCTCACGAGACGCTATCCCAGCAGGCGCGCAAGGTCATTGTAGAGAGCCAGCCCCATCAGGCCAACGAGTAGAGCGATTCCGAGTCGCTGTCCGATGAACCGGGCTGCTTCCGGCACCGGGCGACCTCCGAGGAATTCTACCGCGTAATAGAGCAGGTGTCCGCCGTCGAGCAGCGGGATGGGCAGCAGATTGAGTATTCCGAGGCTCACGCTGACGATTCCCAGGAACTCGAGAAAACGCGCCAGCCCGAATCGGGCGGACGCACCGGCATACTCAGCGATGCCGATGGGTCCGCTCAAGTTCTCTAGCGACACCTCCAGGAGCAGCATCTTCCACATCATGCGCAACGTGAGCCCCGAGATCTCGCCGGTCTTCATGATCCCCTTGGTGAACGCCGGCCACGGATCGTAACGCTCGGTGACGTAGAAGCGCTCGATGAGCCTCTCCGGCGCCTGTACCCCCGCGCCGATCCGGCCGAACCGGGTGCCATCGGCGGCCTCCTCGACATCGGGCGTCAATTGAATCTCGAATTCGGCCCCGTCACGCTCGACGCCGACAACGAATGTCCGGCCCGGACGCTCGCGTACGATACGCACCCAGTCCGACCAACCCGCGACCGCCTCTCCGGCTGCCCGGACCACCCGATCACCAGGGCGAAGGCCGTCTCGCTGGGCCGGACGCCCGGACTCGACCCGCCCGATCACAGCCGGGAGCACCGGCCGGGCCGGGGCGAAGCCGATCCGATCGAAGAACCGGCCACGGGTCAGATCATCGACGACGATCGCCCCGAGGTCGATAACACGTTCTCGCCGCCGGCCGGAAGCATCGACGACTTCGACCCCGATTTTCCCTTCGTCGAGTGAGGCGGCAATGATCGATTGCACCGCCGACTGCCACGTCTCGACCTTCTCGCCCTGTACCGATTCGACCTCGTCGCCAGCGTCGAATCCGGCCCGTTCGGCGACGGAGCCCGGCGCTATCTCGGCCACGATCGGGCGTAGTCCATCGACTCCGATCATGTACATGCACCAGTACGCGAGGATCGCGAACAGGAAATTGAACGCAGGTCCCGCGACGACGACCGCGACCTTTGTCGAGAGCGGTTGACGGTTGAACGCCCGATGACGCTCGTGCGCCGCAACATCGCCTTCCGATTCGTCGAGCATCTTCACGTAGCCGCCGAGCGGAATCATCGCGACGACGTATTCGGTCTCGTCCGCACCGGCCCGGCGCGACCATAACGCGCGCCCGAAGCCGACCGAGAACGTGAGCACCTTGACCCCTAGACGCCGCGCTACCCAGAAGTGACCGAACTCATGGACCGTCACGAGCACCCCGAGAGCCACGATGAAAGCAATGACCGAATAAAGGATGTCCATATCCGTTCAGAAGCCGAACGCGAGCTGGTGATTCAGTGCGAAACCGCGGCGATGAGTTCCGCGGCCCGCGCCCGCGCCCGCGCGTCGACCTCAAGCACCGCGTCGAGGGTGTCCAGCTCTCCTCCGGCACATGCCGCAACTGTCGCCTCGGCGACACGGGCGATATGAGTGAACCGCAGGCGCCGGTTCAGGAATGCGTCCACAGCAACCTCGTTTGCGGCATTGAGCGCCGTTGGCGCCGCCCCGCCGGCCCGAGCCGCTTCGAAGCCGAGCCGAAGGCACGGGAACCTATCGAAATCGGGGGCTTCGAAATCGAGCCGCGAAGCGTTCACCAGATCGAGCGGCGCAACGCCGGAGGCGATACGGTCCGGCCACGCGAGCGCGTGCGCGATCGGCGTCCTCATATCCGGATTGCCGAGCTGCGCGAGCACTGATCCATCCTCGAACTCGACCATCGAGTGGACCACGCTTTGCGGGTGGACCACGACCTCCACCGCTTCGGGATCGGTGTCGAAGAGCCAGCACGCTTCGATCACCTCAAGCCCCTTGTTCATCATCGTCGCCGAATCGACCGAAATCTTCCGTCCCATCGACCAGTTCGGATGAGCGCACGCTTCGTCCGGGGTCACGTCGTGCAGGGACTCGACCTCTCTTGCGCGAAACGGTCCCCCGGAGCCCGTCAACAGGATGCGGCGCACTCCCTGCTCGCCTCGGCTCGAATCCACGGCCGGCATGCATTGGAAGATCGCGTTGTGCTCGCTGTCGATGGGCAGGAGCTCCGCTCCGCCCTCGCGCACCGCATCCATGAACAGCCGGCCCGACATCACCAGCGCCTCCTTGTTCGCAAGCAGAACCCGCTTCCCCGACCGAGCCGCCGCGAGGGATGACATCAAGCCGGCTCCGCCCACGATCGCCGCCATGACATAGTCGACATCGGGATGCACTACGACTTGTACGAGTCCCGAGGCGCCGGCGAGCACCGTGGTTTCGGGCACCTCTCTGGAGAGCACCGCGCCGAGTCGCAATGCGGCGGATTCGTCCGCCATCACCGCGAAACGGGGCCGCCAAGCATGGCACTGCGCGGCCAGCGCGTCGACATTCGTGTGCGCAGTCAGTGCGAAGATCTCGAAGCGTGAACGGTTGCGCGACACCACGTCGAGAGCGCTGACCCCGATCGAGCCGGTCGATCCGCACACCGCCAGCCGCTTCATCGCAGCGTTTCGAGGACATCGAAACCGATCGCGAACGCGGGAGCCGCCGCGGCCAGGCTGTCGATTCGATCGAGGATGCCACCGTGTCCCGGCAGCAGATTGCCACTGTCCTTCACACCGGACCTCCGCTTGACGAGGCTTTCCATGAGATCGCCGAGCACCGACAGCGCAGCGACGGCGACACACAAGACGGTAAACGGAACGGCGAGCCTCGCCGGCAGATCCAGGCATAGCGCCGTGACTATCCCGAGTATGGCAACCGCCGCCATCCCACCGACTGCGCCCTCGACGGATTTGCCGGGGCTCGTGATCGCCGCGAGTCTGCGGGCGCCGAACCGGCGACCTGCAAAGTAGGCGCAGATGTCCGCCGCCCACACGATGAAGAGGACGAACAGCACTCGCCACGGACCGTCGTCCCCGGAAGCGTGCAGGTACACCAACCCCGCCCAGGCCGGCACAATGATGAGCCACCCGACGACCCCCCGCGTGATCGCACCGTCGAGCGCTGTCGCATCCTGGCCCTGCTCGAACCGGACGACCCAGACAAGCGCAACGCACCACCATACCAGCGACATCGCGCAGAGGATCCAGAGCCACCCGAGCCACCGCGATCCGACAAGCCACAACAGCAACACGGATCCGGCGACGACCATGGCGAATCCGTACCCTCCGGTGCGGTGCGCAGTCGTGATGCGAGCCCACTCGATACTCGCCCCGATCACGACGATTGCGAGAACCGGCGCAACGCCCCCGGTGGGAAGGACGAGAACCACGACAATCACGACCGGAATCGCGACCACCGCGGTGGTCACTCGCCGGGGGAGGGAGTCACCGCCGGCAGACGCGGCCACTTCAGCCGGCATCGGTTCAGCTCGCTTGTGCCTGAACGATCTGCTCGGAGGTGAGGCCGAATCGACGTTGGCGGCTCGCGTAGGCATCCAGCGCTGCATCGAACGACCGATGGTCGAAATCCGGCCACAAGGTATCCGTGAAATAGAGCTCGGTATAGGCGAGGTGCCAGATGAGGAAGTTGCTGACGCGCATCTCTCCGCCAGTACGGATAAACAGGTCAGGAGCCGGCAAGTCCGACAACGACAGAAACTTGTCCACCAGCTCGGGGGTAATCGAATCGGGATCGAGCTCGCCGTCACGGACTCGATTTGCGATCTCGCGGCATGCCTGCGTCACGTCCCAGCGGCCGCCGTAATTCAGGGCGATGATCAACCGCAAGCCGGTATTGGTGCGCGTAAGCTCCTCGGCCTGAACGATGCGCTTGCGCAGCATGTCGTTGAGCACCCGTCGCTCTCCGACGATCTCCAGTCGGACATTGCGCTCGTGGAGATTGCGGGCCTCCTGCTCGAGGGCGTTCCTGAACAACCCCATGAGTCTCTCCACCTCTTCCGGAGGCCGCCGCCAGTTCTCACTCGAGAACGCGAACAGGGTAAGGACCTCGATCTCCTTCTCGCCGCAAGCCTGGACGATACCTCTGGCGGCATCAACGCCAGCGCGATGTCCCGCGAACCGCGGCAACCGGCGCCGTCTCGCCCAGCGGCCGCTTCCGTCCATGACGATCGCTATATGGCGCGGCAGGCTCCCGCCGCGAGAGCTGCCGGGTTGCAGGCCGCGCTCCGGAAATTCCGTGGTAGTGTCGACGTCCGGGAGAGGAGACGAGCCCATACCGAGTCAGATTTCCATCAGATCGTGCTCCTTTTCTTCGAGCACTGAGTCGATCTCTGCGATATGGCGATCCGTAAGCTTCTGGATATCCGCCTCCGCGCGCTTCTCCGCATCCTCCGCGAGATGCTCGTCCTTGATAAGTCCCTTGAGGTGCTGGTTGGCAGTGCGACGGATATTGCGCACCGCGACTCGCGCCTGCTCGGCTTCCTGCCGGACGATGCGCGTCATCTCCTTGCGGCGCTCCTCGGTCAGCGGTGGCAAAGGCACTCGGATCACATCACTGCTCGTGACCGGATTGAGCCCCAGATTCGAGCGCATGATCGCCTTCTCGATGTCCGGGATGATCTTCTTCTCCCACGGGGACACCGCGAGAGTCCGAGGATCGGAAACGGTGATACTCGCGACCTGATTCAAGGGAACGTCGCTGCCGTAGTAACCCACCGTGATGTGATCCATAAGACTCGCGTGGGCGCGTCCGGTGCGGATCTTCCCCAACTCGTGCCGTAACGCCTCGATGCTCTTTGTCATGCGGGCACCAGCGTCCTTTTTGATGTCCTCGACCATCGCATTCACGGAATCATCGGGCGGCATCTGGACTATACACCTGAATCCGCTTCATCCGGTATGTTCTCCACCAGCGTACCTTCCTCCTGCCCCATCACGGTGCGCACGAGTGCCCCGGGTTTGTCCATGTCGACGACCCGCAACGGCATGTCATTGTCCCGGCACATGACAATCGCCGTCGCATCCATCACCGACAGCTTCATCTGCAGGACCTGATCGAAATCGAGCCGTGTGAATCGGCGAGCCGTGGGATCGGACAGCGGATCGGCCGAGTAGACGCCGTCCACCTTCGTCGCCTTGATCATCAGGTCCGCCTCCACCTCCACCGCCCTGAGGCTCGCGGCGGTGTCGGTGGTGAAGAACGGATTTCCGGTGCCGGCCGCGAAGATCACCACCCTGCCTTTCTCCAGGTGCCGCATCGCACGGCGGCGAAGATACGGTTCGCAGAGCTCGTTGACCCGAATTGCGGACATCACCCTGGCAATGAGTCCACTGCGCTCGAGAGCATCCTGTAACGCCAGCGCATTCACCACCGTGGCGAGCATGCCGATATGGTCCGCGGTGACCCGCTCCATGCCCCCTTTCACCAACACGGCGCCCCGGAAGATGTTTCCCGCTCCGATCACGAGGGCAACCTCGACGCCCATCGCCCGGAGCTCACCGACGCCACGTGCCACCGTCTGCAACGACCCCGGATCGATTCCGAAGCGCTCGACCCCCATCAGCGCCTCGCCGCTGAGCTTGAGCAGTACGCGCCGGTAGACGACTCCGGCTGCGTTGGCCCCCGTCGCCTCACCGGATGCTGCCATCAGCCGCCACGCGCCTGCGCCATCACCTCTTCGGCAAAGTTGTCGACCCTCTTCTCAATTCCTTCACCGACCTCGAAACGTTCGAAGCGGAGCACCGTCGCTCCGGATGCACGCAGGTATTCCCCGACCGGTCGGTCAGGATCCTTGACGAACGGCTGGCCGAGAAGAGTGACCTCCTTGAGGAATTTCGCGAGCCGCCCCGCCAGCATCTTCTTCTGTATCTCGGGAGGTTTTCCACTATCGGCGACCTGGGCCTGGAGGATCTCACGTTCTCTGCCGAGCATCTCTTCCGGCATGTCCGACTCCCCGACCGCCACGGGCCGGCTGGCCGCGACGTGCATCGCGATATCTCGGGCAACGACATCATCCGCACCCTCCAGATCGACGACGACACCGATTCGCGTGCCATGGACATACGCGCCGAGCCGTCCTCCCTGCGACTCGATTGCAGCGAACCTCCGGACACTGATGTTCTCGCCAATCTTGGCCACGAGTCCACGCCGCTCCTCCTCGACGCTCGAACCTCCTTCGCCATCGAGCGGTATTCTCCCGAGTTCATCGACATCGGCCGGGTCCACCGCGAGCACTCGTGCACACACGGCGTCCACGAAGTCCCGAAACGCGGCCTCCTTTGCCACGAAATCGGTCTCGCAATTGATCTCGACCATCGCGGCCCGCCGCCCCGTGCCGTCGATCTTGATCGTGACCACGCCTTCGGCCGTGATCCTGCCCGCCTTCTTGTCCGCTTTCGCTTGACCGGACAAGCGCATGATCCCGATCGCCTTCTCCAGGTCGCCTTCCGCTTCGGTGAGCGCCCTCTTGCAATCCATCATGCCGGCCCCGGTACGCTCGCGGAGTTCCTTAACCATCGCCGCCGTTATCTGCATCGATCCAATGTCCTTTCCAATTCGAGACCGGGCCGCACTCAGCTCTGCGTCGACTCCCCACCACCGGCTGCTCCGGCCCCGTCCGCAGCGGCTTCCCCGGTGGCGGCCGTGTCGGCGCCATCGACCGGTGCATCCGGTGCCACAGCGGGCGGACTGTCGGAAGCATTCTTCTTCGTAATCACTTCGGCCCGTTTCCTGGTCGCCGTCTTCTTCTTTCTTGTCGTCTTGCCTGCGCCGGCAGACTCGTCATCGGACCCGGCGCCGGGGCCGACCGCCGCCGCGACTTGCAATTGGGCCGACTCTCGACCTTCGAGAATGGCGGTGGCGGCGCCCGCGACATAGAGCTCAATCGAACGAATCGCGTCGTCATTACCGGGAATGATGTAGTCGACGCCGTCGGGGAGATTGTTCGTATCGACAACCGCGACCACCGGAATGCCCAATGTCACCGCCTCGGCCACCGCGATTTTCTCGTGCCCGACGTCGATGATGAACAGCACGTCGGGTATGCCGTCCATGTTCTTGATGCCACCTAGACCGCGCTCGAGCTTTGCGAGCTCGCGCTGAAGCGACAGACCCTCTTTCTTGCTCACCCGGTCGAGACCGCCTTCCTCGATCAGCGTCTCGAGGTCCTTCAACCGCTTGATCGACTGCTTGACGGTACGGTAGTTGGTCAGCATGCCGCCAAGCCAGCGCCGGTTGACGTAGGGCATTGCACACCGTTGTGCCTCGGCTGCAATACACTCCTGAGCCGCTCGTTTGGTGCCGACGAACAGAATGGTGCCGACGTTCGCCGCCATACGACCGAGAAAATTAAGTGCGTCGTTGTAGAGAGGGAGGGATTTCTCGAGGTCGATAATATGAATCTTGTTACGTTCGCCGAAGATGTAGGGGCGCATCTTCGGATTCCAGAAACGTGTCTGATGGCCGAAATGGACACCGGCCTCCAGCATGTCGCGCATCGACACTGCTGCCATGGTGATTACCTTTGTGGCGGGTTGAGCCTCCATGCACCCCGTGGCGTCGACCCCGAACCAACGTTCGCGGCACCCGGACGCACGTGCCGGTGCATGTGTGGAATGTCCTCGGCCGCGTTGCTTGCCGGGGGGCGCGCTTTATATCATAGCCGGGTCCTGACGACAATTTTCCAGTGAGGCAATCGAACGTGAGATTCGGCACCACCCCCGATGCGCGCGAACGTCTCGCAAATCCGGCGAGAGCATCCGCCCGCCGTCGCGAGCCGGCGGGAAGAGTCATGCCGAAGTCGCCCGAGGACATCGAGAAGATGCGAATCGCGGGACGGCTCGCGGCCGAGGTGCTCGATCTTGTGAGCACGCATATCATGCCGGGCATCACGACTGCCGAGCTCGACGCCGTGTGTCACGACCACATCGTCCACGTCCAGCGAGCAATTCCCGCGCCGCTCGACTACCTCGGCTTCCCGAGATCGATCTGCACTTCGGTGAACCATCAGGTCTGCCACGGCATCCCGAGCGAGAAGCGCCTGAAGAACGGTGACATCGTCAATGTGGACATCACCGTCATCAAGGACGGATTCCACGGCGATACCAGCCGCATGATGTTCGTCGGGGAGCCGTCCATCGCCGCCCGCCGTCTGTGTCGAGTCGCGCGCGAGGCGATGTGGATTGGTATCGAGATGGTGCGTCCCGGAATCCGTCTCGGTGACATCGGCCATGCGATCCAGCGCCACGCCGAGCAGCACGGCTACTCGGTGGTACGCGAATACTGCGGCCATGGCATCGGGCGCAACTTCCACGAGGAGCCCCAGGTGCTGCACTACGGGACACCGGGAACCCGCGAGATGCTCGAAGAAGGGTGGACGTTCACGATCGAGCCGATGGTGAACGCGGGCCGGCGCCACGTGAAGCTCCTCAAGGACGGCTGGACGGTGGTGACGAAGGATCGAAGCCTCTCCGCTCAATGGGAGCACACCGTAGCGGTAACCGAATCCGGCGTCGAGGTGCTCACGCTGTCGCCCGACGGCGCGCAATAATCCGGGCCGGATAGTATTCGCGTTCGCCCCGGCCTCGACGCTGGCGATCCTGCGATTCAGGCCGTACACTTCGTTCACCACGACACGGGGGCGACATGGCTTCGACGTGGGTGATGAAGCCCGAGGTGCATGCCGAGGATGCAGCTTCCTCGTAAATCCGGCTGCGACACATTAGTTGCCAACGACGACAACTACGCTCTGGCTGCTTAGGCAGCCAGCCTCCGACCGTCACGTGCTTGTGCGTGCGGATTCCGGGGGTCGACTCACACAAGATCGCGGCTTCGAGCGCCTCACTCGATAGTCGTTAGATCCCTGGAGGCTCGCCGTTTCGCAGCCCTGCCCGTCGGGTGGCGATACGGTCAAACAAAAAGACGCGGCTAAGCATGTAGAGCCGAATGCGGAGTGCTCGCGGACGCGGGTTCGATTCCCGCCGCCTCCACCAACCCCTACGGTGCTCGTGATCGAGCACCGTTTGGTTTCGGCACAGGGGGGCACGTTCGATCGAATCAGGCCGGTAGATCGGAGAAACGTCAAACGGACCATCGGCTGTTCCAGCTTGTCCGCGGCCGTGACCCGGTGAGCGGTGCGGGCCGCCGGGCGGCCCGCGAACTTCCTTGAGTTCAAGCCTGCGATGCGAGCGCTCCAAGCCGTTCGAGCGCACCTGCCGCCAATTCGCGGGTCAGTCCCAGCGCGCCGCCCGGGCGGGAGAGACTTGCAGTCTGCCCTGCCCAGAGGGGTGAAAAATCGCTTGATCCACCCGCTTCGGCCACGGCCCTGATCGGCGCCATGGCCCCTCCCGCGGTCGGGAATGCGGGCGCATCCGGCGACATCGGCCCGACCTCGCGCACGATTCGATTCACCAGCCCCCGGGCGGGTCGGCCAGTGAATACGTTGGTCAGCACCGTCTCATCGTCGCGGGCTCCCGCGAGCGCGGCGCGATGCAGACCGGAAATCGTCGACTCGGACGTCAACAGATACGCAGTGCCAATCTGCACGCCCACCGCTCCGAGTGCGAATGCGGCGGCGATACCCCGGCCGTCCGCGATGCCGCCGGCTGCGAGGATCGGTACGTCGACTGCATCGACCACTTGGGGGATCAGGGCCATGGTGCCGGGCTGCGAAGCCACCGCGTCGGTCAGGAACATCCCACGGTGGCCACCTGCTTCATATCCTTGTGCTATCACCGCGTCACAACCGTGATCTGCCAGCCAACGAGCCTCGTCAACAGTGGTCGCCGAGCTGAGCACCTTGCAACCGAGCGCTTGTACCCGGCCGAGCAGCCGTGGTTCGGGAAGCCCGAAATGAAAGCTCACGACTTCCGGCTTGAACTCTTCCACGACATCGCACATCGCGTCGCCGAATGGCGCCCGATTGGGCACGGGTGCGCTCGCCGAAGCATCGAGCGCAAGCTCGGCGTAGTACCGTTCGAACCGGGATTTCCAGGCCGCCTCGCGCCCGACATCGGGATGCGGTGTCGAGTGGCAGAAGAAGTTCACATTGAGCGGCCGGCTTGTACGCTGGCGAATCACCCCGATTTCGGCGCGCGCCCTCGCGGGAGTCAGCAGGGCGCAAGGCAACGAGCCGAGCCCGCCTGCCTCGCTGACAGCGATGGCCATCGCCGCGTCGGTCGCGCCCGCCATTGGCGCCTGGACAATCGGCAGATCGATCCCGAGCAGATCGAGCAATCGTCGATCAGGCCACATCGCGCTCTCCCTGATATCGTGTGCGGGATACCGCGCGGTGCGGCGGAACGTCCACACGGCATCTCCCCACGGGCTCCGAGCCCATCACCGAATCGGATGTCGCGGCAGGCGCCCTTGAGATGCCGCATCCATTGGCATGCCTCAGGCGCAGGTACGCCTGCGATAGAGGAGTGGGGCAAGCTCGTTCAATGCGCGACGGTAGACGCCGCGTTTGAAGAACACGACCTCGC